>NZ_JBHYVB010000083.1:2547-7280 GCF_042750115.1 Streptomyces sp. NPDC059455 | reverse complement strand
GGCCCCCCCCCCCCCGCTTGGGTCGTTTTGTAGTCAACAACCCTACCCCGCTCCACACCCCCCCTATTAGGCACCCCGGCGCGGGGGGGGGGGGGGGCCCCCCCCCCCCCCCGCCGTACCAATCCGAGACAGGAGAGACCCCGTGACCACTGCCCCCGATGCCCAGGGCCGCGACTGGACCGGCATGCGCCGCGCCGACTTCGACGATGGCGCACCGCTCGCCCTCATGGACGCTGACACCGTCGCTCGGCCCGTGCTGGCCGTTCCCGACCAGTACGGCACCGAAGCACTGTTCGGGGACGAGCCGACCAGCCGCCGCGCCACCCGTTCCCATGGACCCGCCCACGCCCCCGCCCAGGAGCCCGACACCCTGTTCACGCTCTGACAGAACGATACGTTAGAGGCAATTTTCTCGAGCGCTACGGAAGCGATCGAGTGCTTCATCAAGATGAATGTGAGTGAGTTCCGAGACATGACCTCACATGAGTTTCCCTCGGTGTAGCATTTCCCTTGTTGGCGGAGAGCACCGCCAACACACCACAAACGAAGGAACACCCATGGCTTCTGCCCGTACCCGCCACGCCGCTTCCGTCCTCCGGGCCCGCGTCCGCGCCAACCGCGCTGCCTCCGTCGAGCGCCGCGCCGCCACCCAGGCCGCCCGCCGTATCCGTACCGGTGCCCGCTCCCTGGTCACCCACGTCCTCGCCACCGGCGCCGACCGCGAGACCGTTAAGGGCGCCGCCGACGCCCTGCGCAAGGCCGCGAAGAAGGCAGACGTCAAGGGCCACCGCGCCCGCATCCGCCGCACCTTCAACGGAGCCAAGAACACGACTGTGACGGTGTACCGCTACACCCGCGACCAGGTCGTCCAGATCGCTGAGGCATACAAACCGCGCAAGGCCGAGTACAAGGTCGTCCGCGCAGCGCTGCTCGCCGCCGCCTGAGCCACTCCTGACCGCCGGGGCGCGGCCCTTCCCTTCCCGCGCCCCGGTCCCCTCCTCGATGCCCTGGAGACGGAGACACCATGACCGCCACGCCGTTCGTTGACCACTACGCCCAGGCCGCCCAACGCGCCTACGCCATCGCGGGGATCGCCCGCGACCGGTTCGCCCCGCCGGAGACCCTGCTCGTTCTCGGCCAGATCGCCCGGCACCTCGACCAGGCTGGCGCTTTCCTCGACGCACTGAAGCCCGGCGCCTACGTCTCCCTGCCTGTCGAGGCCACCGAGGCGCTGTGGCTTGCCGACACGCTCGCCGAGGACCACCCGGCGACCCGGTTCCCCATCGGCTTCACGAACTATGTACTCCAGCCGCTCACTGACCGGTCACTGCCGTTCCCCGACCCGCTGTTCCCGGTCACCGACCGGTTCGGCAGGCAAGAGGCCGACCTGGTGCACGCGCTCCACCAGCTCCACGGCGACAACAAGCACCAGTGGGAGCGCACGGACCACTGGCTGTGCGAGGTCTTCACCGTCTGGCAGAAGCACATGCGCCTCGCCGATGAGGTCCGTGTCGATAACGCCCGCCCCTGCAACCAGCACTGACACCCCGCCGGGCGGGCATGTCACAAAGCGCGCCCGTCCGGCGTACTTCCCGGCGAGAGCAACGCCGGGCCCACCCACGAAGCGAAGGAACCCCCGATGAGCATCACGACCGCGACCGAGACCACGTACAACCCCGCGCCGGGTACCGAGTACGTCTACGTCCTGTCGGACTACGGCCGCGCCGCCGCACGCGCGCTGGGGCCCGGCTGGGGCGCGGAGTCCGGATTCCTGGGCGCGTGGGCCCTGATCTTTTACACCGAGGAGCCCGAGGGCTCCCGTCTCGGCGGTCAGTCCCTGCGCCTGTTCGTCGACGCGGAGGGGGACCTGTGCGTTGAGATCCACAACGACGTCACGCCCATGGCCGAACGGCACTGCATCCCTACCGACGAGCTGCCCGACTTCGCGCCGCGAGACCCCGAAGCACTGGGCTTGTGGGGCACGGCCATCGCCGCCGCGATCCGCCGTCACTACGTCGCCTGACACCCCACCGGGCCATCGTGCTCCGGGGCTTGGACTCATGAGCCGCCCCGGGGCGCGACGCAAGCACTGCCCGCGTGACCCCATGCCCCGGCCGGAGAGCACCGCGCCGGACCACCACGAACCGAAGGAACATCCTGATGAGTACAGCCACCGACCCGTTCGGATCCGCCGCTGCCATCCACGCCGTCACTGGTCGCGACGGGCGAGAGGCCCTGTCATGAATCTACTTGCGATGCACTTCCACGCGGCGACCGGCGGCCAGCCGAAGGACTGCACCTGCCCGCGAGCGGCGTGCGGTGGCGCCGAGCAAGGGCCCGGCGTCCCGAGTACCGGCTGTGCCGCCCACGGCACCATTACCGTCACGCACCATCGCGCGTTCGACTGCCCCTCGCTCCCCGTCGACGCTGACTTGTCCCGCCTGTGGCTGATCGTGACCACGTGGACCAACGAGGGCCCGCTGCTCGACCACGCGGAACCGTTCACCCGTGCCGCTCTCTCGGCGCTACGCAAAAGCTCCGCCCTGTGGGACGTGTCCGAGGGCTCCACCGTCGGCGAGGCCGTGACCATCTGGCAGGACCGCATCGACGCCATGCGCGCTGAAGCCGCCCGCCGCCAGGCCGTCCAGGTAGCCGAGGCCCAGGAACGCGCCCGCGTCCGCCAGGAGGCGTTCGCGGCGCTGCGCCGCACCCCTCAACGCTCCGCCCGCCGAATGCTCGCCGACACCGAGTCGGACACGACGTCGTCCACGCCCCGGCAGCACTTCCTGCACCCCGGCGAAGCCGAAGCGCTGTAACCCGCTCCACCCCCTGATGACCCGTTGCGCCCCGGGGCCTGGACGTACAATCCGCCCCGGGGCGCGACGCCCCACACCAACCTGAGTTGAAGGAACACCTGCCTTATGAGCACTCCCACATTCACGCTGTCGCAGATCGTCGCCGCGCTCAACGAGGGCATCGAGATGGCCGCTGACGAGTCCGGATGCAACATCACCGACGAGCGTTTCACCTGGCCATACGCCGCGACCCTGGTGCACCTCGACAACCCGGATGCGCCCTGGACTCACGTGGCGGTCCGGCACGACGCCCACCGGCAGATCAGCCGGGAAGGGGGAGAGGAGCCGGTGTCCGAGGACGGGCGCACCTTCACCCGCGACCAGGTGTCGGCAGCCGTGAACTGGGCCGTCGACGAAGCCACCGACTTCCGCCGCCTGGGGGCATGCGCCGACGACATCGACAACTTCGTCGTGAACGCCGTTCTCACTCTCCTCGACGACCCCGATGCGTCCTTCGACGACGTCGTGACGGAGTGCTACGGCGAGGGCCCCGACAGAGTCTCCTCCTGGCTCGCCGACGCCGTCTGACAGCCCGCCCGTCCCCGGGGCCGCGCCCGCCGCGCGGTCCCGCCCTTCGAGGAAGGAACGCCGCGTGTCTGTACTGCTGATCGGTTGCTGGGACGGAGACACCCTCACCGTCGAGCAGTCCCACACCATCAACGATGGTGACCAGGAAGCCATCGACGCCCTGCTCGCCGAGGTCGAATTCGACTGGTGGGCGTGTGAATACCTGGTCGACCGCCACAGCGAAGCCATCCAGATGGCCTACGACGACCAGATCGCGCCCGGTGAGCACCTGGTGGACAACGTCGAAGGCTACGAACCCACCCCGTGAAACCCCCGCCCGGGGCCACACACCGCGACGCAAGCACCGTCTGCCTGACTGCATGACCCGGCCGGAGAGCACCGCGCCGGACCAACCCGAAGCGAAGGAACACCCCGTGCCGTTGCCCGTCGTCGCCCCCGCGACCACCGCCGCCCCGCTCGCTGCACTCCTGCCTGCCCGCCGGGGCACGGCATGGACGGTCGGCCCCGGCCCGTACGGCATCCGGAACAACGCCCCCACCTCCCGCATCACCGACGGCCGCCGTGCCCTGATCGTCGTGGAAGACGCGGGCCGTGTTGAGGTCTTCGCCGACCGGCCCAACGACTTCCCCGTCACCCCCGACGCCGTCGTCGACTCCACCGACCCGGTCTCCGTCGCCGCGCTCGCCGCACGTGTCCTGCGCTGGATCCTGCCCTGCCTCGACGCCGAAGCGACTCGGGCGACCATCGCCGAGCGGGGATGGCGGCAGGTCATCCACAACAAGGGCTCGGCCCTGACGGAGTTGGGGTTCCACCTCGTCGACCACGGCGTGGTCCCCCAGAGCGTCAAGCGGCTCGACGGCCCTGGCCTGGCGTGGATGACGGGCAGCGGCGCCGAGTGGGGTGTGTGGGCACACGGGGTTGGTGGGAACTTCACCTTGACCTATGAGGGCCCCACGAGCGGCCTGTACGGCGCGCTGCCGGTCCTGCTGCCCCCGCTGGGCAGCCACATGCCCACGGGCACCGGTAGTGCCTTCACACGGCATCTGACCGACCGGTTCCCGCAGCTCCGCCAGGACGACGCGGACGCGGTCGAGTTCGGCGGCTATCAAGACCTGTCCGGCTGGATCGCGCTTCCCTCCCGCGCTGAGCCCACCGACAGCGTCAGTGACGCCACCCGCGTCTGCGCCGAGTGCGGCCCAGTCGGTATCGACCTGCTGCTCGCCGCCACCGCGCATCTGGTCTGACCCCCGCCGCCCGGCCGCGCCCCGGGGCGCCGCCCCGGGGGGGGGGGGTGCCGCGCTTAGCGACGAGCTCGCCCGGGTCGTGATCCGCGAAGTCCCCGAACTGGGA
>NZ_JBHYVB010000083.1:0-2537 GCF_042750115.1 Streptomyces sp. NPDC059455 | reverse complement strand
TCCCCTGGGGGCGCGCCCCCAGGGGGTTTGTGTTCGCCCCCCCCCCCCCGGGCGCCCCCGGGGCCCCCCCCGGGGGGCGCGGCCCCTCCCGAAAGGCGTACGCCATGACCCCGTTCATCGCTGCCCTGTCGCCCGCTGTCTCCCCCGCCCAGACCCTCGCCGGACACCTGGCCACGCTGCTGCCCACGCGCGCCGGCTCGCCCTGGACCGTCGAGCCGTTCCGCGCCTGGTGGTCGACGTCCCCGGCCGCCCGGCTCGTACAGGGACCTCGCGCCCTGGTCCTGGTGGCCCGCCCGTGGGACACCGAGATCGGGTGGCAGCTCCCCGGCCGCGAGCCGTACCGGCCGGACACCACGCTTGAGACCTTGGCCCCGGCCCGGATCGCGCGGGAGGTGCTGCGCCTGGTGCTGCCCGTCCTCGACGACGAGGCCGCTCGTACCCGCGAGGACGGTTCCCGTGCGCGCCTCGAGATGCTCTATGAGATCGGCAACGCCATGCGCGCCCAGGGCGCGGCCACGTACGAGCGGGCCAGTCTGCTGGTGAACACTTCGAGCGTCACCTGGGCCTCGAACGGCCTGCGTTACTCGGCCACGCTGCTCGGCACGAATCCCGTGTGCGACGTCCAGATACAAGGCCCGGTGCGTGCCGTCGGGATCCGGGGACGCTTACGGCGCCGCGTGGCTCAGCTCCTGGCCCGGCACGGGCACGTCGAGCAGGCGGAGAAGGGCGGACTCGCGTTCGGCACCGGGCACGGGCCGTACGGATACGTCGCTCCTCACCCCGCCCCGGCCACGCACGACACCACTTCGGCCTCCGCCAATAGCCACGGCGTCGGCGTCGACTTCCTGGTCTCTCTCGCCCCGCGCCTGGCCAACTGACCCGTCCGTGCCCCGTGGGCTGGCTCACGGGGCATACCCCGTCTCTGGAAGGACAACCACCGATCGTGACCACCGCCAACCTGACGCCGGTCTCCGTGTTCGATGCCGCCGAGGCTAGGCTGTTCGCCGCCGCAGAGGAGATGCTGGCGCTCGTCGGCGTCACACTGCACCGCCAATACCCGGACGGCGCGTTCCTGGTCCTGACCCGGCCGACCGACTACGACGCCGTGCGCTTGGACTCCGCCCGTGAGGATCAGGGCGAGATCCTGCGGGAGTTCGAGGAACTTCCGGAGGACGACGAGCCGCTCCCGGCCGTGCCCGAGGAGATCGCTGCTGTTTTCGACAGGGTGAATGAGAGCCACTCGGGCAGTGAGATCGAGAGCCACGTTGCTCCATCCGTGGTGGGGATGGAGGCGACACAAGTCCATGATCGGCGTCGAGATTGAGAGCCACCCCGATCGGCTGACCTCTGGCTATGGCTGCGATGGCTCGGGAGTGTTCGCGGCAGCTGCGGGGTGTGGAGCCGGATAGGCTGGTGTTCCCGGGTCCCCTCGGGCCACGTCCCTGACAGGCACGGCTCGTGAGGACCCGGCTCGTGTGGCCACGAGCCTGCCGCAGTCGACCGGCTGCGGGGCCTGTGTCTCGTCGGCTCTGTCAGCGGTGGTGCGGGTGTCGGTTCACTCCATGGTGGCGAGGTGATCGGCGGCGTCGCCGCGCCACTCGATCAGGAAGAGCGTTGCGTCGTCGCTGGTGATCCCGCCGCGTTCCTGCTTCAGGGCGTGGGACAGGGATCGCACCACCGCGCGTACTCCTTCCTCGGTGTGCTCGACGCGGCTGACGCAGTCGATGAGTTGTTCCTCGCCGAACTGCTCGCCACCGACTGCGCGCTCTTCGATGAGGCCATCGGTGAAACACAGCACCCGGTCGCCGCGTTGGAGTGTCTGCTCGCTGAGCTGGGGCTCGTCGCCGCCGAAGCCGACCGGGAGGGTGGTTGGACTGTCCAGTTGCTGGAGGACCTCGTGATCGCGGATCAGCAGTGGCGCCGGGTGGCCCGCGTTCACCCAGTGCAGCTGGCCCGTTGTGATGTCCAGGCGCATCATCTGCGCGGTGACGAAGTGGTCGACACCGAACTGCTCGGCGATGGCCCGGTCCATGAACGTGTAGATTTCGGCCAGGCTGATGCCGGCGCGTCGGGCGTGCCGGTAGGCGCCGATGGCGACAGTCGCCATCGTGGCGGCGTCCAGGCCGTGGCCCATCGCGTCGACAATGGCCATGTGCAGGATGTCGCCATTGAGGGCGTAGTCGAAGCTGTCACCGGCGACGGCATAGGCGGGCTCGAGGATGCCGGCGACAGCGGCCTGCGGGACGGACATCGCCAGCGGCGGCAGCAGGGACCACTGGATCTCCGCAGCCACGCTCATCGGTTCGCGGCGCCGGGCCAGGAAGAACTGGTCGGTGTAGTGGTGCTTGGTGACCAGGATGTCGGCGACCAGGCCCGCCAGCCTGCGCAGCAGCCGCCGGTCGTCGTCATCGACTGCGTCGAGGGTGAGGACGAGAACTCCCACCTGGTCGCTTCCGTCCAGCAACGGCAGGAACATCCGGATGCCGTCGGCCTGCGGCACCTCGACGGGGGTGGCACGCAGGAAGGCCGTGCCGGCG
>NZ_JBHYVB010000082.1:38693-45813 GCF_042750115.1 Streptomyces sp. NPDC059455 | reverse complement strand
CCGCACCCCCCGCCCCCCGCGCCCCCTCCGCCCGCTAGTCGCGGAGGGCCGCGCCCTCCCGCGCGCCCCGGGCCGGCGCCCGCTGGGGCCGGGGCGGGCGCCGGGGCCGGTGCCGGGGCGGATACGTGCACGGGTGCGGCGCGGTCAGACGGCGGTGTCCGCTATGGCCTTCGTCAAGGCGATGACGAAGCGATCGGTCGTGGCGCGGTCGCGGACGGCGAGCCGGAGCCACTCCGGGCCGAGACCCGGGAATGTGTCACCGCGGCGGACGGCGAAGCCCAACTCCCGCAGCCGGGTGCGGATCGCCGCCGCGCCCTCCACCCGGATCAGCAGAAACGGCCCGGCCGCCGGGCCGCACACCCGCACCTCGGCCGACTCCGCCAACTCGGCCAGCCGGTCGGCCAGATGGGCCCGGTCGGCGGCCGTACGGTCGGCGGCCCGTGCGGCCTCGGCGAGGGCGGACGGGGTGCAGCACGCCTCGGCCGCCGCCAGGGCCGGGCTGGACACCGGCCACAGCGGCTGGACCCGCTCCAGCGCCGTGACGGTGTCCGGCTCCGCCAGTACATAGCCGATCCGCAGCCCCGCCAGACCCCAGGTCTTGGTGAGACTGCGCAGTACCACGAGCCCCGGCACATCGGTGCGGGCCGCCAGCGACTCCGACTCATCCGGTACGGCGTCCATGAACGCCTCGTCCACCACCAGCGTCCGCCCCGGCCGGGCGAGCCCGGCCACGGCGTCGGCCGGGTGCAGCACGGATGTGGGGTTGGTGGGGTTGCCGATCACCACCAGATCGGCGTCCTCCGGCACGGCCGCCGGGCCCAGCCGGAAACCGTCCCGCTCATCGAGGACCACACGCTCCACGTTGTGTCCCGCGTCCCACAGTGCCGCCTCCGGCTCGGTGAACTGCGGATGCACCACCACCGGCCGTCGGGCCGGTATGGCACGGGCGAGCAGGACGAACGCCTCCGCGGCGCCCGCCGTCAGCAGCACCCGGCCGACCGGCAGCCCATGGCGCGCGGCGACCGCCTCCCGCGCCACCCGCCCGTCCGGATAGGCGGCCAACCCGTCGAGGGACGCGGCGATATGGGCCTTGAGCCAGTCCGGAGGCGTACCGGCCCGGACATTGACCGCGAGGTCCGTCAGAGTGGCATCGGCACCCCGCACCTCCGCGTCCCCGTGATGCCGCAGATCGAACCCGGCGGACCCGCGATCGTCGGGCGGGGCAGCGGGCAGGTCCGTCAACGGCTCAGCCGACATCGGCGTGGGCATCCGGATGCGCGAAGGCATGGGCCTCATCGCTGAACCCGGCGCGCTCGCTGGTGTCGGCCACCTCCTCATAGCGATCCATGACCAGGTCGGCCAACTCCCGCGCCGGGCCGATGGCATCGGCCGAGACCACCTCGACCTCGGGGTGGGCGAGCCCCCAGCCCTCCGCCTGCTGCCGCACCCGCTCCAGGGCGTCACCCTCGAACAGGAAGTACGGCAGCACTACGACCCGCCGCGCCCCCAGCATGGCGCAGCGGTCCAGGCCGGAGGCCACATCCGGGGCGGCGAGCGAGGCGAAGGCGACCTCGACGCCCGCGAAGCCACGGCCCTCCCACAGCAGCCGGGCCGCGCGGTGCACCTCGGCATTGGCCTCGGGGAGCGGCGAACCGTCGCCCACCAGCAGCACGGTCGTCTCGGCGCGGTCCGAGGGCAGCCGGGGCCGATTGCCCAGCGCCTCGTCGAGCCGCCGCTCCAGCAGGCTCAGCAGTGTGCGGTGCGGGCCGAGCGGCCGGGCGGAGGCGAACGAGGCGTCGGCGTGCCGCTCGGCCTGCTGGGCCAGCGCGGCGGCGATGCCGTCTCTCGGGGGAGCCGCCGGGATCAGCGTCATCGGGACGACCGCGAAGCGGGTCACCCCTTCCCCGACGAGCCGGGTGACCGCGTCGGACAGCGGGTGGCTGCCTGGTCCGGTGAGGCCACCCGCCACGGGCAGGTCCGGGTGGCGTGCGGCCAACTCCCTGACGAATGCCTGGAAGGCGGCGGCATGCCTTTCGTCTCGCGTGCCGATTCCTGCGATGAGCAGGGCGGGCGGGGTCGTCACGAGGTCTCCTTGGTGCAAGTGGTGCGGGTGTCACGGTCGGCGGGGGCGGGCTGTTCCGCCCCGAGACGTTACTGACCTGCGTCGGGGCGGTCTACGGCAGGTCTTCGCTGCCCGCCCTGCCCGGATTTGACCGCCGCCGGGCGGCGAGCGACGGCGCAGGTGGCCTTCCCTGGGCGGCCGTGTGGCGTGGACTTCCGCTTGGCGACGAGCAGTTGGCCCCCCGGACCGGCGGCCAGCAGCGCGGCCGCTTCGGCGACCCCGGCCGTGCCCACGGCGGTGAGCGGCGCCGCGGACGGGTTCGGGACCTCCACCGCGGCCAGCGCCTCGGCGGGGTATCCGCACAGCGGCACGCCCAGCCGTTCGGCCGCCGTCAGCAGCCCGGCCTCCCCGGCCTTGGCCTCGACCGTGGCCAACTCGGCGACACCGCGCGGTGAAAGGCCGGCCTCCGCCAGGGTGGCCTCGACCAGCGCGAGCACCTCGCCGGCGGATACGCACAGGCCGGCCCCGACCCCGACGACAAGCGGTGCCGCGGGCGGGGGAGACGCCGTGCCCCGGCCGATGACCTCCACGTCAGCTCACCGCCCCGGCTCAACCGGCAGGGGGCGCACATCTGTCGACGAACCGGGCCGCCGCCCCTGGGATCGAGGCCCAGTGCACATGCAGATAGGAGGCATGCACATCTCCCTGTGCGAACCCTTCGGTACGACGCTCCGGGTGGACGAGCCCCCAGGCGGGCTCCGGCCCCGCTCCGGGCACGATGGTGGTGCGGTGGAACTCATGGCCGCGCACCCGTGTCCCCGCGGCGGCGAGTGAGGTGTCGGAGACGGCCACGGCCTCACGGTAGCCCAGCGTCAGACGTTCCGACATCCGTGCTTTCGCGGCCAGCACCCCGCACATCGGCTCCCCGTCCAGCGAATGCGCCAGATACAGCAGTCCGGCACATTCGGCGGCGATGGGCGCGCCGGACGCGGCGAGTCCGGCGACTGCGGTGCGCAGCGGCTCGTTCGCGGACAGCTCGGGGGCGTAGACCTCCGGGAAGCCACCGCCGATCACCAGACCGCCGGTGCCCTCCGGGAGGCGCTCGTCCCGCAGCGGGTCGAAGGGGACGACCCGCGCCCCGGCCGCCGTGAGCAGCTCGGCGTGCTCCGCGTACGAGAAGGTGAACGCGGCCCCGCCCGCCACGGCGACCACCGGCCGCGCCGCCCGGTCGCCCCGGACCCCGGCACCGGGGACGGCGGCCATCGCCCGGTGTATCTCCTCCTCCGGATCCCAGGCCCGCCCGGACAGCGGCGGTGCGCTGCGCGCCAGCGCCAGCAGCCCGTCGAGATCGCAGCCCTCCCGTACCCGCGCCGCCAGCGCGGCCGCCGAATCGACCGCCTCCGTATGGCGCTCGGCCACCGGCACCAGACCCAGATGGCGGCTCGGGGCCCGCACCGCCCGCGTCCGGCGCAGCGCGCCGAACACCGGAACCCCGCACCCCTCCAGCGCCTCGCGCAGCATCGCCTCGTGACGGTCCGAAGCGACCTTGTTGAGGATCACCCCCGCGACCCGCACCTCGGGGTCCCAGGAGGCGAAGCCATGCACCAGCGCGGCCACCGACCGCGACTGCGACGACGCGTCCACCACCAGCACCACCGGTGCCCGCAGCAGCTTGGCCACATGCGCCGTCGAGGCCAGCTCGCCCTGCCCGGCCGCCCCGTCGAACAGGCCCATCACCCCCTCGACCAGGGCCAGATCGCAGCCCGCCGCCCCATGCAGGAACAGCGGCGCGATCCGGTCCGGACCGCACAGATAGGCGTCCAGATTCCGGCCCGGTCGCGCGCCCCCGGCCCGCGGCCGGCCGGCCCCCGAGGCGCCCGAAGAGGCGGCCGAGGAGATCGCCAGCGCGTGATAGCCAGGGTCGATGTAGTCCGGGCCGACCTTGTGCGGGGACACATCCAGACCGCGCTCCGCGAAGGCGGCCATCAGCCCCGCCGTGACCGTCGTCTTCCCGCTGCCGGAGGCGGGCGCCGCGATCACCAGGCGCGGGACACTCACCACTCGATGCCTCGCTGGCCCTTCTGACCGGCGTCCATCGGATGCTTGACCTTGGACATGTCGGTGACCAGGTCGGCGAAGTCCAGGAGCTGAGCCGGTGCGTTACGCCCCGTGATGACCACGTGCTGCGTCCCGGGCCGGTCCCGCAGCACCGACACCACCTCGTCGGGGTCCACCCAGCCCCAGTGCATCGGATACGCGAACTCGTCCAGTACGTAGAGCCGGTATGTCTCCGCCGCGAGATCGCGCTTGACCTGCTCCCAGCCCTCGCGTGCGGCCTCCTCGCTGGAAGCCATGTCGCGCTGGACCCACGACCAGCCCTCGCCCATCTTGTGCCATGCGACGGTCCCCCCTTCGCCCGAGTCGCCGAGGACGCGCAGCGCACGCTCCTCACCGACCCGCCATTTCGCGGACTTTACAAATTGGAATACACCGACCGGCCAGTTTTGGTTCCACGCCCGCAGCGCCAGCCCGAACGCCGCGGTCGACTTGCCCTTGCCCTGACCGGTGTGGACGAGCACCAGCGGACGGTTGCGGCGCTGGCGGGTGGTCAGCCCGTCGTCCGGCACGACGGTCGGTTGTCCTTGCGGCATCAGGCGGCCCTCCGAGGGTTCGAAACGGTTCGTACATCGCGCACCAGCGCGGTCACGCTGTCCGCGCGCAGCTCGTCGAGTGTCACCGGCGTGCCCCGCAGTTCGCGGGCGAGCGCGCCCGCGAGCCCCAGCCGCACCGGCCCCGACTCGCAGTCCACGACCACCGAGGCGACCCCGTCGCCCGCGAGCATCCGCGCCGCGCGCCCGGCCCGCTCGACCGGCGTGGGCGCGCCGGACCGCCGCGCCTCCGTGGCCCGCCCGTCGGTCACCACGACCAGCAGCGGACGGCGTGCGGGATCCCGCAGCCGCTCCACCCGCAGCACCTCCCGGGCCTTCAACAGCCCGGCCGCCAGCGGCGTACGGCCGCCCGTCGGCAGCCGCTCCAGCCGTGCTGCGGCCGTGTCCACCGACGAGGTGGGCGGCAGCGCCAGCTCGGCGTCCGCGCCCCGAAAGGTGATCAGCCCGACCTTGTCCCGCCGCTGGTAGGCGTCCAGCAGCAGCGACAGCACCGCGCCCTTGATCGCGCTCATCCGCTTGCGTGCGGCCATCGAGCCCGACGCGTCCACCACGAACAGGACGAGATTGCCCTCCCGGCCCTCGCGCACCGCCTCGCGCAGATCGTCCCGGCGCACCAGCAGCCCGGGCCCGCGCCGTCCGCGCGCCAGCTGATGCGGGGCGGCCGCCCGGACGGTCGCCGACAGATGCAGCGCGGAGAGCGTGCCCCGCGGGCGGCGCGCGCCGGTGGTGCGGCCGTGGGCGCTGCGGGCGCGCGAGCGACGGCCTGCCGCGCCCTCGCCCAGGCCGGGGACGTCGAGCCGCCGGGTCCGGAACGGTTCGGCGGCGCCCACGGCCGCCCGCTCACCGCCGGCCCCGCCCGCCCCGCCGTCCGCTTCGTCCGCCCCGCCGTCCTGATCGGCCGGGGCGGAGTCGGTTTCGCGGTCGGCCGTCTCGTGCTCACCCGTGCGCTGGTCGGGGACGGACGGCTCGGGTTCGGCGGGCGGCGCCTGCTCCCGTGCCCCGTCGCCCGCGCCCTCCCGCGGTCCGTCCTCAGGGTCGCCCGCGTCATCCGGCCCGGAACCGCCCGGTCCGTCCTCGGGACCCGGGTCCGGATCCGGCTCCGGGTCGTCCTCCTCGAACTGCCGCAGGATCTCGTCGAGTTTGTCCTCGTCGAGCCCCGGCGCGTCGAACGGCGCCCGCCGCCGCCGGTGGGGGAGCGACAGCAGCGCCGCCCCCCGTACATCCTCGGTCCGGACGTCGGTGCGCCCCGCCCAGGCGGCCAGCGCGGTCGCCGTGCGGGCCGTCACGATGTCCGCGCGCATCCCGTCCACCTCGAACCCGGCGCACACCGCCGCGATCTGCCGCAGCGCGCGGTCGCCGAGAGCCACCCGCGGCAGCAGGGCGCGCGCCGCCGCGATGCGCTCCCGCAGGGACTCCTCGTCCGCCGCCCAGCGCGCCGCGAACCCCTCGGGGTGCTCGTCGTACGCCAGCCGCCGCCGCACCACCTCGACCCGCTCCTCGGTGTCCCGGGACGCCGCGACCTCCACCGTGAGGCCGAAGCGGTCCAGCAACTGCGGCCGAAGCTCGCCCTCTTCGGGGTTCATGGTGCCCACCAGGAGGAAGCGCGCCGCATGCCGTACGGACACCCCCTCGCGCTCCACGTAGGAGGCGCCCATGGCGGCCGCGTCGAGCAGCAGGTCGATCAGATGGTCGTGGAGCAGATTGACCTCGTCGACGTAGAGCACCCCGCGGTGGGCGTCCGCGAGCAGCCCGGGCTCGAACGCCTTCACACCGTCCGACAGCGCCCGCTCGATGTCGAGCGCGCCCACCAGCCGGTCCTCGGAGGCGCCCACGGGCAGTTCGACCATCCGCGCGGGGCGCGCCTCGCCCGTGCCCGGCTCATGGGGCCCGTCCGGGCAGGACGGGTCGGGCGCGGACGGATCGCAGGAGAACCGGCACCCGGCCACCACGTCCACCTCGGGCAGCAGCGCGGCGATCGCTCTTACGGCGGTGCTCTTGGCCGTGCCCTTCTCGCCGCGCACCAGGACGCCGCCCACGGCGGGCGAGACGGCGTTGAGGAGCAGGGCGAGCCGCAGGCCGTCCATGCCGACGATCGCGCTGAAGGGATAGGTGGTGGTCACGCGGCGATACCTCCTGGGGTGCGTGGGCACAACGGTCCGGTGTGGGGGCGGGAGTTCGTCATGTCGTTCCCCCTGGCACCCCCGGAGGGACGAACGGCAGGCCCTCCGGGACGCCCTCCTCGATGAGCCGCAGCAGCGCGTCCGTGTCGGCGTGCTCCTCGATCAGGTCGCCGAGGCGGGGGGGGCGCTCCGGCCCCAGCGCCCCGGAGAGCACGTGGGCCCCCCCCCCTCTAGCCCCCCCCCCCCCCGCGCCCCCCCCCCCCCCCCCC
>NZ_JBHYVB010000082.1:35748-38685 GCF_042750115.1 Streptomyces sp. NPDC059455 | reverse complement strand
TGTATCTCTTCTCCTAGATCCTCTCGCCGAAGCGGGTGTCCGGCGCCGGTACGAACGCCCGGCCCGCCGCGGCGGCCACCCGCCGCAGAAACGCCCGCCGGAAGCCGTCGCTCTCCAGCGAGCCGTGCCAGTGCGTGCCCCACACCGAACCCACCCGGCAGCCGTCCAGGAAGGGCTCCTCGGCCCCGTCCAGCAGCTCGGCGACCCCGTGGTGGATCTCGTAGCCCTCCACCCGCTCGCCGAGGGCCTCGCCCACCGGCCGGGCCAGGGTCTTCTCGGGCGCGAACCGCACCCTTACCGGCAGCAGCCCGAGCCCGGCGACCGTCCCGGCCTTCGACTCGACCTCGTCCTCGATGCGTTCCCCGAGCGCCTGGAAGCCGCCGCAGACGCCCAGCACCGGACGGCCCTCGGCGGCCCGCCGGGCGATCGCGTCGGCCAGCCCGCGCTCACGCAGCCACTCCACCGCCCTTACGGTGCCCCGGGTGCCCGGCAGCACCACCAGATCGGCGTCGGCCAGCTCCTCGGGCCGGTCCACGAACCGCACGATCACACCCGGCTCCGCCGCCAGCGCGTCCACGTCCGTGAAGTTGGACATCAGCGGCACGGCGGCCACCGCGATCCGCAGGACATCCGCGCCGTAAGGGGGCGCCACGACGCTCTCCCGCACCGTGCCGCGCAGCGACACCCGCAGCCCGTCCTCCTCGTCGATCCCCAGCCCGTGGGCGAAGGGGAGCACCCCGACGGTCGGGCGCCCGGTGAGGTCGCGCAGCGTCTCGAGACCGGGCTCCAGAAGGCTCACATCGCCGCGGAACTTGTTCACCAAGTAGGCGGCCACATGCCGTTGGTCCGCCGCCGACAGCAGTGCGGTCGTGCCGAAGAAGGACGCGAAGACGCCGCCGCGGTCGATGTCCCCGACCACCACGACCGGAAGCCCGGCGGCGCGTGCCAGCCCCATGTTGACGATGTCGGTGCGGCGCAGATTGATCTCGGCAGGGCTGCCCGCGCCCTCGCAGATCACCGCGTCATGGGCGCTCCGCAGCTCCTCCAGGCACTCCGTGACGGTCCCCAGCAGCGCCTCCCGCCCCGCTGAGAGCTTCTCGCCGGGCGAGGGGGCTCCGGGCCCGCCGAAGTACCCGCGCGCGCTCAGCTCGCCCACCGGCTTGCCCAGCAGCACCACTTGGCTGCTGCGGTCGCTGCCCGGCTTCAGCAGGACCGGGTTCATCAGCGCGCTGGGCTCGACGCGCGCGGCGGCGGCCTGCATGGCCTGCGCCCGCCCGATCTCCGCCCCCTCCCGGGTGACGAAGGAGTTGAGTGACATGTTCTGTGCCTTGAAGGGCGCCACGCTGACGCCCTTACGGGCGAGCCACCGGCAGATCCCGGCCGTCACCACGCTCTTGCCCGCGTCGGAGGTCGTGCCCGCGACGAGCAGCCCCCCACCGCGCGCCCGGGAACCGTCCGTGCCGCCCTTACCGCGTATCCCGCTCATCCACCGCCCCTTCCCAAGGCCCGGGGCCGCCCCGTCAACGCCCTCAGGACCGGCCGGGCCGCTATGGACACCCCGAGCGCCAGGACGCCGACGCGCCGCGACAGCCGTATCGCCCGCTCGATATCGGCCGGCTCCACCGGCCGCCCGCCGGAGTTGAGCACCGGCCGGCGCTCGACCCGGCCGCCGTACGCGAGGGTGCCGCCCAGCCGGACGCCGAGCGCGCCCGCGAAGGACGCCTCGACGGGGCCCGCGTTGGGGCTCGGATGGTGTCGGCCGTCGCGCCGCCAGGCGCGCCACGCACCGCGCGGATCGGGGCCGGCGAGCGTCGCCAGGGCCGCCGTAAGGCGCGCACCGGGCCAGCCGGCCACATCGTCCAGCCGGGCCGCCGCCCAGCCGAACCGCCGGTAGCGCGGCGACCTGTGGCCCACCATGGCGTCCAGGGTGTTGACGGCGCGGAAGCCGATGAGCCCCGGCACACCGCCCACGGCGCCCCACACCAGCGCGCCCACGACCGCGTCGGAGGTGTTCTCGGCGACCGATTCGACGACCGCGCGGGCGATCTGCGGCCCGTCCAGCGCCTGCGGATCACGGCCGCACAGATGCGGCAGCCGCTCCCGGGCGACATCGAGGTCCCCGGCGGCCAGCGCCCCGCCGACGGCCCGTGCCTCACGGCCCAGGCTGGTGCCGCCCAGCACGGCCCAGGTGGCGGCGGCGGTCAGCGCGACCTCCGCACCACGGCGGCCGTCAAGGCCCCTTACGGCGCGGGTCAGCAGCGCGGCACCGGCGGCCGCGCCGCCCGCGCACAACGCGGTGTGCAGGGCCCCGTAGCCCCGGTGGTCGCGCCACAGCCGGCGCTCGGCGGCCGCGGCGGCGCGCCCGAACGCGGCCACCGGATGGCCGCGGCGCGGATCACCCGTGGCGAGGTCGCCGAGGAAGCCGAGGGCCGCGCCGCACGCGAACGAGGCGTGGTCGGCACGCATCCGTCAGGCCGCCGTCACGCCTCGGCGCGGCGATAGGGAACCAGATGGGCCAGAGGGGCCGGAAGAGCCGAATCGGACAGGGAGGGCTGGCGGCGTGGCGATGCCGGGCATGGCGGTATGTCCTCACTCAGGGTCCGCGCCCTGGTTCGACGTGACCGGCGGTGAGAGTCTCCTGGCTCCCGGATCCGCGGCCCTCCCGGTCTTCCAGCCCCGTGTACGCGACGAACCGTACGGACGAGCCGTGACCCCATACAGGCGATGGGAGGGTGCTCCCCGGTGACAGTGGCGGGACCGCGCCGGATTCTCACCGGCTTCCTCTCCTGCCGCCGTTTGGCTCGGGAAGTCCACCATGGGCCGCGAATGGCCGTCAACTCGCAAATGACCCATGACGCCCGAGTGTGCCGAGCCCCACAGACAACCGCCCCTCACAGGACGGCCGCCGGACGGTCGGCGCTGGTCAGCGCGACCATC
>NZ_JBHYVB010000082.1:14707-35738 GCF_042750115.1 Streptomyces sp. NPDC059455 | reverse complement strand
TAGACCGCGGGTTTCGCCCGACCCCCAACACACACCGCCACACCAGGGCGGGCCGTGAGTGGGGGGGCGCTGGTCAGCGCGACCATCCGGCGGCCGGTGGGTCGTTCGGGGAAGCGGGGTCCTCAGGCGACGATCAGATAGATGCCGTACGCCACGACCGCGGCGCACACCGCGAAGCAGGCGTACGCGCTGGTGCGCGCGAGCGGGGAGGCGCCCACCGCGCCCCCGGGCGCGGCGGCGGCCGTGCCGCCCTGCTCCGGCGCCGGCCTACGGGAGGTGCCGACGATGCCCAGGGTGAAGACGCCCACCATGCCGACCGTCACCGCGAGGCTGATGCCGAAGACCTGGCCGAGTGCCGCCCAGTCGATGCTCATGTTTCCTGGCTCCTTAGCGGGTGGTGCTGCTCGCGACGGCGGGGGTGGGGGTCTGCTCGGGAGTGGACTCCGGGGTGCCGTCCTCGGGGGCGGCGCTCACCGCACCGGCGGGCGGCGGGGCCACGGACCGCAGGGCGGCCGTGACGGCGCCCACCGGCTCCTGGGTGCCGACCTCATTGACGTTGGTGTGGTCCACGGGCTTGCGGCGCGACAGCATCCAGATCGCCCCGCAGGCCAGGACGGCGAGCACGGCCACCGCCGTGATCCCCGCGTTCCCCTGGTCGGCGAGGAGCGCGGCGGCGCCCGCCACCAGACCGGCGGCCGGCAGGGTCAGCACCCAGGCGACCACCATCCGGCCCGCGGTCGACCAGCGCACCACGGCGCCCTTACGGCCGACACCCGCGCCCATGACGGCGCCGGAGCAGACCTGGGTGGTGGACAGCGCGAAGCCGATGTGGGAGGAGGCGAGGATGACGGTCGCGGCGCCGGTCTGGGCGGCGAAGCCCTGCGGCGGCTGGATGTCGGTGATGCCCTTGCCCATGGTGCGGATGATGCGCCAGCCGCCCAGGTAGGTGCCGAGCGCGATGGCCAGGCCCGCCGAGACGATGACCCACAGCGGCGGGTCGGAGTCGGGCGCCACCACGTTCCCGGTGACCAGCGCCAGGGTGATCACGCCCATCGTCTTCTGGGCGTCGTTGGTGCCATGGGCCAGGGAGACCAGGGCGGCCGAGGCGATCTGCCCCGCGCGGTAGCCCTTCGCGGTGTCCTCCGGGGAGCGGTCGCGGCCGAGCCGGTAGGTGAGCCGGGTGGCGGCCAGCGTGGCGATGCCGGCCACGATCGGCGCGGCGACGGCGGGGATCAGGACCTTCATGACGATCGCGTCGCCGTTGACCCCGTCCAGGCCCACGGAGACCACGGTGGCGCCGATCAGACCGCCGAACAGGGCGTGGGAGGAGCTGGAGGGGAGTCCGGCGAGCCACGTCACCAGATTCCACAGGATCGCGCCGACGAGTCCCGCGAAGATCACTTCTGGCTGGATACCGGAACCCTCGTCGATGATCCCGCCGGAGATGGTCTTGGCCACCTCCACGGACAGGAACGCGCCGACGAGATTGAGGACGGCCGACATCGCCACCGCCACCCTGGGCCCGAGTGCTCCCGTGGAGATGGTGGTGGCCATGGCGTTAGCCGTGTCGTGGAAGCCGTTCGTGAAGTCGAACACCAAGGCCGTGACGATCACGATCCCGATGAGAAGCGTGATGTGTTCCATACACCCGGTCAATCAGTTCGAAGGTCGTTAGTGGGCACGGTGAACGTAAGGAAACAGGGTGAACGGAAGATGAACTGAGTAGGGCATCGGAGTGACATGGTTGCGGTGTCGCTAAAACCCGATGAATTCCAGTCTACGTTCCCATGTCGTACGGGAGTTGAGCCGCGATCGAGGGCCGCCGAAGCGGGCCCCGGAACCGGCCCCGCGGGCGTCCGCGGTCCCCCCACGTTCACCCGCCCGGAGTCGGGTGCCCACGAGGCACGGTCGTAGTCGCCCGCCGAGCCCGTTCCGGTCCCGCCGCCGCGCGGCCGGCGGCCGCCTGGAAGGATCGGGCCCCGGAGGTGAGGGCAAGTGACCCAGTCGCGATCCACGCGGCAGCCGCAGCCGCGGCTGACGCATCCCCTGCGGCAGGCATGGACGCAGGTGGTGAGTACGGCCCGCAGGACCACCGCCGACGGCCTGGTCGTCGGCACCTCGGGCAATGTCTCGGCCCGGGTCGGCGACACCGTCCTGGTGACCCCGAGCGGCGTCCCTTACGACCGCCTCGGCCCCAGGGACGCCGTCGCCGTCGACCTGGACGGACAGCAGGTCCTCGGCACGCTGAAGCCCACCAGCGAGCTGCCCATGCACCTCGCGATCTACCGGGAGACCGACGCCCGGGCCGTGGTCCACACCCACGCCGTCCACGCCACGGCCGTCTCCACGCTCGTCGACGAGCTCCCCGCGATCCACTACATGACCGCCGCCCTCGGCGGCGCGGTCCGCGTCGCGCCCTACGCGCTCTACGGCACGGACGAACTGGCCGACGCCATGCTCGAGGCGCTGCGCGACCGCGGCGGCTGTCTGCTGCGCAATCACGGCACCGTCGTCCACGGCGCCACCCTGGACCAGGCGTACGACCGCACCGCCCAGCTCGAATGGATGTGCCAGGTCTGGCTCACCGCGGTCTCCGTCCCCGGCCGCACCCCCTCCCTGATCCCGCCGGACGAGATGCGGCGCGCCGCCGAGAAGCTGAGCGGCTACGGCCAGAAGGGCTGAGCCCGCCCGGCACGCCCCGGGCCCCGGCGGCACGCCACCGGGCCCCGCCCGGCACGCTCCCGGGCCCCGGCCGGGCGGTCCCCCGGCCGGGCACGCCCGCTGGCCGGGGGCCGCCTCCCCGACCACACTGGGAGGGATGCGTCTGCGAACAACGGCGGTCGCGGCCGCCACCACCCTGCTGAGTGTCGGCGTGGCCGCGGTGGCGGCCGGACGGTACGCCACCAGCGCTGCGCTGAAACCGGTCCCCAACCGTCCGCTGCCGAACGAGGCGCCGCTGACCGTCCACGCGACCGCGGCCGGCCAGATCACCCTGACCCGCTCGCTCGCCTCGCTGCGCCCCGGCACCTACGGCCTCACCGGCCGCTCCTGCCACGCCGTCGTCGGCCCCGTCATCGAGGACGCCCCGCACCCCGCCGACTGCGTCGTGCGCCGCCTGGAGCGGGTCACCCACGGCGAGCTCGCCCCCGGCACCCGGGTCCGGCTGACCCCCCAGGTGCACATCGGCAACCCGCGGGACGCGCTCGGCATCGACCACGCCGACGTGGACGTGCCCGCCGAACTCGGTCCGCTGCCCGCCTGGTTCATCCCCGGCGAACGCTCCACATGGGTGATCACCACCCATGGCCTCGGCACCACCCGTGAGCACCCTATGGTCGTCATGCCCTTCCTGCGGCAGCTGCGGGTGCCGGTGCTCGACCTCGCCTATCGCGGCGACCCCGGCGCCCCGCGCTCCGAGGACGGCATATCCCACCTCGGCGACACCGAGTGGCGCGACCTGGACGCGGCCATCCGCTACGCGGTGGGCTACGGGGCGACCGGGGTCGTGCTGCACGGCTGGTCCATCGGCGCCTCGATGGCCCTCCACGCCGCCGCGAACTCCGCGCTGCGGCACCGCGTCATCGGCCTCGTCCTGGACTCCCCGGTGCTCGACTGGCAGGCCACCCTGCGCGCCCTCGCCGCGGCCCGCGGCATCCCCGCGCCGCTGCTCCCGCTCGCCCTGCGCGCCGCCGAGGGGCGCACCGGACTCCACGACAGCAGGCTCCCGGAGGTGGCCGACCCGGAGCGGCTGTCCGTGCCCACGCTCGTCGCCCACGGCCCCGACGACACCCTCGCGCCCTGGCACGTCTCGCGCGAACTCGTCGACCGCCGACGGGATCTGGTGACCCTTCACACGGTGCGGCAGGCCCCGCACGCGGCCATGTGGAACGCGGACCCCAAGGCGTACGAGGAGGCGCTGCGGCGCTTTCTGGTACCGCTCCTGTAGCGCCCGTAAGGCGATCTCCCGCGCCGCCCGACCTCGTGTAGCGCTCGTAAGGCGATCGCGAAAGCGCGTGCGGGGCGGCGCGGGAAGCGTTCGCGGGGCGGCGGCGGAAGCGTCCGTAAGATGGCGTGAACCCTTCGCGGCGACCGCCGGACGGGTGCCGATTGGGCTTTCGGGCCGTCAACGGCGAGACTGCTTCCGTGACGTCCCGTACTCCGCGCGACTCCCGGCTCCGACTTGTCCGCAACCGGCCGATGGCCACGGCCCGCCGGCCCGCGGTGAACCGCGGCTCAAGACCGGCGCCCCGTCCGCCGGAGGGCACTCCACCGCCGTCGGAGCTGGCCCGGCGGGCCCGGGCGGGGCTCACCGGGGCCGTGGCGATCGCCCACTGGGCCGCGGCCGAGCACGGCGCGCCCGGCGCGCTGTCCGACGAGGCCGCCGCCCGCGCCACCGAGGCGCTCGGGGTGAGCGAGCGGGAGGTGCGGACCGACTGGGACCGCGCCCGCCTCATCGGCCTCATCGAGCACCACGCGGGCACCACCCGCCCCGGCTGGCGGCTCCAGGCGTGGGACCGGGACGACAGCGCCGTGCTGCGGGGCTGGGTCGCGCTCCTGGACGCGTGGTCCCTGGCCTGCCCCGCCCCCGAGACGGCCGAGCCGACGGCGGTCGCGGAGGTCGTCGAGGCCGTACCACAGCTGCTCTCCCTGCTGCAGCTCTCGGCCGGTCCCGTGCCGATCGCCACCCTGCTGGACATGCTCCGGCAGCGGGTCGCCGAGCTGCGCACCGAGCGGTGCGAGGTCCCCCAGGAGGTCACGGAGCTACGGGAGCCCGCGGAGGGCGCCGGGCGCGCCGCGAGCGCCGACGACCTCAAAGGCGCCAAGGATGTCGAGGACGCCGAGGACGCCGAGGATGCCGCCACGCTGGAGGGGCTGCTCGACTGGGCCCTGGACGCCCTCTCGTCCGTCGGGGCGCTCACGGTGCGGGAGGAGCCCCAGGACGGGCCGGAGGGGCCGGAGGGCGCCGGGAGCGCGGCCGACGACGCCAAGGGCGACCGCCGGGAGGCCGAGCTGACCGCGCTCGGCAACTGGGCGGTGTGGGTCAAGCTGGAGCAGATCTGCGTCGCCGCCCAGAGCCCGGCCGGGAACATCGAGCAGCACGCCGCCGACATGCTGCGCGGCTGTGCCGGTCTGACCCCGGGCCCCGCCCGCGCCGAGTACCGCGCCTGGCTGGCCGCCCGCCCCGTCGGCAGCGCCGTCGTCGAGCTCATCGACGCGGCGCGCGGCGACGACGCGCTGCTGCGCGGGCTCGCCTTCGAGGCGCTGCGCGTCGTCGGGGCGCCCGCCGAGCCCAACGTGCGGGCCGTCGTCGACGAATCGTGTCTGCGACCGTACGCGCTTCTGTGGCTCGCCGAACACGAGGGCGCCGACCCGGACGAGGCGCTGGACGCGCTCACCCGCGAGGAGGCCACCTGGCTGTGGGTGGACACCGCCGCGGCCATCTCCGACCACGGGGAGAGCCCGCTGCTCGTCCGCCACCTGGAGTCCGCCGTCCAGGGCACCGTGCCCGCGCTGCTGGCGGAGGTACGGGCCGTGGGGCACCCCCGCACCGTGCAGGTCCTGGTGGCGCTGGCCGCGGCCCACCCCGATCCGGCCCTGGCCAAGGCGGTGCGCCGGGCGGCCTTCCAGGTGCACACGGGCGGGGCCTGAGCGAGGGGCGGCCGGGGGCAAGCCGGGGGAAAATCAACTTGCCCGCCCCGCTAAACTAGCCCCATGGCAATTCTCCTCGTGCATTAGACGGCGTCGGCCGCCCTCGTCCGTCCCGTCCGTCGTCCACCCTGCCCAGGAGTAATTCCCGTGATCACCGCCTCCGGCGTCGAGCTGCGTGCCGGCGCCCGCGTCCTCATCGAGTCCGCTTCCTTCCGCATCGCCAGAGGCGACCGCATCGGTCTCGTCGGCCGCAACGGCGCGGGCAAGACCACGCTCACCAAGTGCCTGGCCGGTGAGGGCATCCCGGCCGGCGGCACCATCACCCGCTCCGGCCAGGTCGGCTACCTCCCGCAGGACCCGCGCACCGGCGACCTCGACGTCCTCGCCCGTGACCGCATCCTCTCGGCCCGCGAGCTCGATTCCGTGCTCCGTAAGATGCGCGAGAACGAGGAACGGATGGCCAACGGCAAGGGTGCCACCCGCGAGCGCGCGATGAAGAAGTACGAGCGCCTGGAGACCGAGTTCCTCACCAAGGGCGGATACGCCGCCGAGGCGGAGGCCGCGACCATCGCCGCCAGCCTCGGCCTGCCGGACCGGGTGCTCGGCCAGCCGCTCCATACGCTCTCCGGCGGTCAGCGGCGCCGGGTCGAGCTGGCCCGGATCCTCTTCTCGGACTCCGACATCCTGCTGCTGGACGAGCCCACCAACCACCTCGACGCCGACTCGATCACCTGGCTGCGGGACTACCTCAAGACCTACAGCGGCGGCTTCATCGTCATCTCCCACGATGTCGACCTCGTCGAGACGGTGGTCAACAAGGTCTTCTACCTCGACGCCAACCGCTCGGTGATCGACATCTACAACATGGGCTGGAAGCTCTACCAGGCCCAGCGCGAGGCCGACGAGAAGCGCCGCAAGCGCGAGCGCGCCAACGCCGAGAAGAAGGCCGCGGCGCTCAACGCGCAGGCCGACAAGATGCGCGCCAAGGCGACCAAGACCGTGGCCGCGCAGAACATGGCCCGCCGCGCCGAGAGGCTGCTGTCCGGTCTGGAGGGGGTCCGGCAGTCCGACAAGGTCGCCAAGCTGCGCTTCCCCGACCCGGCCCCGTGCGGCAAGACCCCGCTGACCGCGGAGGGGCTGTCGAAGTCGTACGGCTCCCTGGAGATCTTCACCGATGTCAACCTGGCGGTCGACAAGGGGTCCCGGGTCGTCATCCTCGGGCTGAACGGCGCCGGTAAGACGACCCTGCTGCGGCTGCTGGCCGGGGTCGAGAAGCCGGACACCGGCCAGGTGACCCCCGGACACGGGCTGAAGCTGGGCTACTACGCGCAGGAGCACGAGACGCTCGACCCGGAGCGCACCGTCCTGGAGAACATGCGCTCCGCCGCCCCGGATCTCGACCTCGTCGACATCCGTAAGACGCTCGGGTCATTCCTGTTCTCCGGCGACGACGTGGACAAGCCGGCCCGAGTGCTCTCCGGTGGTGAGAAGACCCGGCTGGCGCTGGCCACCCTGGTGGTTTCCTCGGCCAATGTGCTGCTGCTGGACGAGCCCACCAACAACCTCGACCCGGCCAGCCGTGAGGAGATCCTCGGCGCGCTGCGCACCTTCGCCGGTGCGGTGGTGCTGGTGACCCACGACGAGGGCGCCGTCGACGCGCTGCAGCCGGAGCGGATCATTCTGCTTCCGGACGGTGTCGAGGACCTGTGGGGCCAGGACTACGCGGACCTCGTCGCGCTCGCCTGACGAGGCCCGACGGCGGGCGGGGCAGGCCCGGCGGAGGGGCGGGGGTGGCGTTCCGGACGCCGTCCCAAGAGTCCGGTTCCTCCGGTCCAATCCCCTTCTCGTAGATCATTCGGCCTAGGCGTGATCCATCATCTGAGTGAGAACGGCTGGTATCGCGGCGCGTCGCGGGCCACCGGCGCACACCCCGTGCCGTGCGCCGGTCCGGATCTCTGCGACGTAGCTCATGTATGCCCTGACCTGCCTCTTCGTCGATGAACACGAAAGAGTGTCAGGTTGAACAGCGCCGGAATCCTTGCTTCCGAAGGCCGTCGTGCCGCGATTTCCCGCAATCCTTCATCCACAGACCTTGCCGAATGGGTGGCCAGGAAGCCCTGTAGGGGTGATCATGAGAGTCCAGAGCGCACTTCCCATGAGGAGGCACGGGTGGCCGAGACTCTGAAGAAGGGCAGCCGGGTGACCGGCGCCGCGCGCGAGAAGCTCGCGGCAGACCTGAAGAAGAAGTACGACTCCGGGGCGAGCATCCGGGCGCTGGCCGAGGAGACCGGCCGTTCCTACGGATTCGTTCACCGGATGCTCAGCGAATCCGGAGTTTCCCTACGGGGACGTGGCGGTGCGACGCGAGGCAAGAAGACCGCCTCGGCCTGATCGCCCGCATGCTCCATCACCATCAGCAGGCAGGGACAGGGGTGCCACCCGGCTGATCGTCGGTTCGGCCGGGTGGTTACTGTGCAGTCACTTGTACTGACCGCACCCTACCGGAGGTCCCTGTGACCCTGCTCGACAAGGACGGCGTTCAGCTCACCGTCGATGACACGGTCGCCACGGTGACCCTGAACAACCCGGCGAAGCGCAACGCCCAGTCGCCCGCCTTGTGGCGGGCGCTGGCCGAGGCCGGAAAGCTGGTGCCGGGCACCGTGCGCATCGTGGTGCTGCGCGCCGAGGGCAAGTCCTTCTCGGCGGGTCTGGACCGTCAGGCGTTCGCGCCCGAGGGGTTCGACGGCGAGCCGTCGTTCCTCGACATGGCGCGCGGTTCCGACAGCGAGCTGGATGCCACCATCGCCGGGTACCAGGACGCGTTCACCTGGTGGCGGCGGAACGACATCGTGTCGATCGCCGCCGTCCAGGGCCATGCCATCGGGGCCGGTTTCCAGCTTGCGCTCGCCTGTGATCTGCGGGTCTGCGCGGACGACGCACAGTTCGCCATGCGCGAGACCAGCCTCGGGCTGGTGCCGGACCTCACCGGCACCCAGCCGCTGGTCGGCCTGGTGGGATACGCCCGTGCGCTGGAGATCTGCGCGACCGGGCGCTTCGTCCACGCCGAGGAGGCCGAGCGGACCGGGCTCGCCAATCTCGTGGTGCCCGCCGCCGAGCTCGACGGCGCGGTCCAGGACCTGGCGGCGGCCCTGCTCGCCGCGCCTCGCGACGCGGTGGTGGAGACCAAGGCGCTGCTGCGGGGTGCCGTGGACCGCACGTACGAGGAGCAGCGTGCCGCCGAGCGTGCCGCCCAGGCCCGCCGGCTGCGCGACCTGGCGGGGGTCACGGACTAGCCCGGCGCCCATCAGGTCTGTGACGGCGCCCATCGGGTCCGTGACGGCGTCGCCGGGGACGGACGGCGTCGCCGGGGATCGGCACGCGCGTTGCGCGCCCACAGCAGAGTTGCGCGCCCACAGCAGCCGGTGGGGCCGCCCGCCCCGTCACGCCGTCCGCTGCGGCTCCACCGCCGGCACCGCCTCCAGCACCAGCACCGCCAGGTCGTCGTCGATCGGCTCGGGGCTGAAGTCATGCGTGGCGCGCCGCACCCGTTCCGCGACCGCCTTGGCGCCCAGCCCCACACAGCCCCGCAGGATGTCCGACAGACCGTCGTCGTCATCCAGCTGACGGAGGCCGTTGCGCCGCTCGGTCACCCCGTCGGTGACGCACAGCAGCGTCTCGCCGGGCCCCAGGGCCAGCGTATCGGTGTGGAAGTCCGGGTCCTCGTCGATGCCGAGCAGCATCTGGGGGGAGGCGGCGGGCGCCACCGCGCCCTGGGTGGTCAGCCGCAGCGGCAGCGGATGGCCGGCGCTCGCCAGGGTGCAGCGGGCGCCGCCCCCGGCCGGGTCCGGCTCCAGCTCCCCGTACAGCAGGCTCAGGAAGCGCGGCCGGGACTGCTCGCCGTCGATCTCCGCCGCCTCCGCGTCCTCCTCCACCAGCGCCTGGTTCAGCCGGTTGAGCACCGACTCCACCCCATGGCCCTCGCGGGCCAGCAGCCGGACCAGATGGCGGGCCAGCCCGGTGACCGACATCGCCTCCGGGTCGCTGCCCTGGACGTCGCCCAGCAGGAAGCACCAGCGGCGGTCGCCCATGGGGAACAGGTCGTAGAAGTCGCCGCCGACGGTCTGCCCCTCGCCGTGCGGCTCGTAGACGATCGCCGTGTCCACCCCCGGGATATGGGCGAGCGACATGGGCAGCTGGCGGCGCTGGAGCGCCCGGCTGATCGTCGCCTGACGGGTGTACTGCCGGGCCGTGGCCACCGCCTGGGCCACCCGCCGCGCCACGTCCTCCGAGAGCCGCACCACGCCCTCTGCCATGCGTGGCACGCCCGCCCGGCCGAGCAGCAGGACGCCATGGCTGCGGCCGTGTGCGATCAGCGGGAAGCACACCGCCGATCCGCCCGCCCCCTGGCTGTCCGCGACCCCGGGCCAGGGCCAGGAGGTGCCCGCCGAGCCGAGTCCGGTCGGCGGCGGATGCCGCTCCAGCGAGATGCGGAGCTCGCCGATGCGGTGCTCATTGCTGTGCCAGACGCGGGCGAGCTGCAGCCCGCCGCTCTCGGTGGTCAGCCAGACCGCGCACCAGTCGGCCAGCCGGGGCACCAGCAGCTGCCCGGCGAGGGCGGCCACCATGTTCTCGTCAAGCTGACCGGTGAGGAGTTCGCTGGCCTCGGCGAGGAAGGACGGTCCGCCGCGGTCCACCCAGTCCGCGGTCGGATCGCGCTGCTCACGCGGCGAAATGGGGGCCAAGGTCTCGGCGAACCGCAGCTCGCGCCCGAGCGCGCTGGTGGGGACGGCGTCGAACTCGGTCCCCGCCCGCTCGGCGTCCAGCCGGAACCAGACCGCCTTACGGGTGCGGTGATAGGCCACGCCCCAGGATTCGGCGAGCGCCCCGATCAGCTGGAGCCCGCGGCCGCGGCCCCGGCGCTGGGTCTCCGGCCCTCCGTAGACGGTGCTGGCGGGGTGGAGGTCGGCCACCTCGACGACGATCCCCGGCCGCCTCGGCCCGTCCCTCGGCACATCGTCCGGGCCGTTCGTTCCCTCGGGCCCGTAGGGGCCGCTCTCCGGCCCGTAGTCCTCCCCGGCGGCGCCGTCGCCGGGCTGGAGTCGGCAGACCACCTCGACCCGGGTGCCCGCGTGCAGCACGGCATTGGTGACCAGCTCGCTCACCAGCAGCACCGCGTCGTCGATCGACCGCTCGTCGAGGGTGATCGGGGCGAACGCCTCCGCCGCGCTCCGTCCCGTGAGCGCCGTACGGACGAAGGCGCGCGCCGCGCCGGGCGCGCGCACGCTTCCGGGCAACGTCGTCCGCGAGACGGACTCACGCGCGAGAGGAAACAAGGCTCCCACGTGCGGCTCCAGGTCAATACAGGCGATTTAGGCCATCTAGGTGCCATATTATGACAGACAGAGGCATATGAATGATCTTTAAGGGACGACGCCATGGCTCTCGACCCGATCACCACCGATACACCCCCGGCCCCGCCCGAGGAATGTCCGGAATCCGCTCGGCCGTCCGGCTCGGCGCGCGGTGAGGCGACCGCGTCCGCGGCCGAGTTGCGGTCGCTGTTGGCGGCGATGAACGCCCTGTGTGACGGTGACTTCACTGTCCGTGCGGACGCCTCGGCCGCGGGCCTGGTCGGCGAGATGGCCGGGGTCTTCAACCAGCTCGTGGTGCGCAACGCGCATCTGTCCGGGGAGCTGCACCGGATGCGCCGCGAGGTGGTGCGCCAGGGCAGGCTGGACGAGCGGATCACCGCGAGCCCTGGCCAGGGGGCCTGGGCCACCAATGTGGACGCGGCCAATCAGCTGGTGGACGCCCTGGTCGGCCCGGTGTCCAACGCCACGCGGGTGCTCGACGCGATCGCGTCCGGCGATCTGACCCAGCGGGTGGATCTGCACGACGGCAACCGCCAGCTCCGCGGCGATCTGCGGCGGCTGGGACGCGGGGTGAACCGCACGGTGGACCAGCTGTCGCTGTTCACCGGCGAGCTGACCCGTATCGCCCGCGAGGTCGGCACCGAGGGCCGGCTGGGCGGCCGCGCCAAGGTGCAGGGGCTCTCCGGCGACTGGCGCATGGTGACGGAGGCCGTCAACACCATGGCCTCCCGGCTCACCGCGCAGGTCCGTGACATCGCCGAGGTGACCACGGCGGTCGCCCGCGGTGACCTCACCCGCCAGGTGACGGTCGAGGCCACCGGTGAGCTGCTGGAGCTCAAGCTGACCGTGAACACCATGGTCGACCAGCTGGGCGCGTTCGCCGACGAGGTGACGCGGGTGGCCCGCGAGGTGGGCACCGAGGGCGAGCTGGGCGGCCGGGCCCAGGTCCGCGGCGTGTCCGGGGTCTGGAAGGACCTTACGGACAGCGTCAACTTCATGGCGTCCAACCTGACCTCCCAGGTCCGCAACATCGCCCAGGTGACCACGGCCGTCGCCACCGGTGATCTCTCGCAGAAGATCACCGTGGATGCGAAGGGCGAGATCCTCCAGCTCAAGTCGACGATCAACACCATGGTCGACCAGCTCTCCGCCTTCGCCGACGAGGTGACGCGGGTGGCCCGCGAGGTGGGTACCGAGGGCCGGCTGGGCGGCCGGGCCCAGGTCCGCGGCGTGTCCGGGGTCTGGAAGGACCTTACGCAGAACGTCAACTTCATGGCGGACAACCTGACCTCCCAGGTCCGCAACATCGCGCAGGTCGCGACCGCCGTGGCGGAGGGCGATCTGAGCAAGACGATCACGGTGGAAGCCAAGGGCGAGATCCTCGAGGTGAAGTCGACGATCAACACCATGGTGGACCGGCTGTCGTCCTTCGCCGACGAGGTGACGCGGGTGGCCCGCGAGGTGGGCACCGAGGGCAACCTCGGCGGTCAGGCCCAGGTGCGCGGCGTCTCCGGGGTCTGGCGGGATCTCACCGAGAACGTCAACTTCATGGCCCTGAACCTGACCTCCCAGGTCCGCAACATCGCCCAGGTGACCACGGCGGTCGCCAACGGCGATCTGTCGAAGAAGATCACGGTCGATGCCCGGGGCGAGATCCTGGAGCTCAAGGACACCGTGAACACCATGGTCCAGCAGCTCCGCTCGTTCGCCGACGAGGTCACCCGGGTGGCCCGCGAGGTCGGCACCGAGGGCCAGCTGGGCGGCCGGGCCGGAGTGCCGGGCGTGTCCGGGGTCTGGAAGGACCTTACGGACAACGTCAACTTCATGGCGTCCAACCTGACCTCGCAGGTCCGCAACATCGCGCAGGTCGCGACCGCCGTGGCGGAGGGCGATCTGAGCAAGAAGATCGACGTCGACGCGCGCGGCGAGATCCTGGAGCTGAAGACCACCATCAACACCATGGTCGACACGCTCTCCTCGTTCTCCGACGAGGTGACGCGGGTGGCCCGCGAGGTCGGCAGCGAGGGCCGGCTGGGCGGCCAGGCCCGGGTCGAGGGCGTCTACGGCACCTGGAAGCGGCTGACCACCGGCGTCAATGAGCTCGCCCTCAATCTGACCACCCAGGTGCGCGCGATCGCCGAGGTCGCGTCCGCCGTCGCCCAGGGCGATATGTCCGGGTCCGTCTCGGTCGAGGCGCAGGGCGAGGTCGCCGAGCTGAAGCACAACGTCAATCTGATGGTCGCCAACCTCCGCGAGACCACCCGCGCGAAGGACTGGCTGGAGTCCAACCTGGCCCGTATCGCCGCCCTGATGCAGGGCCACCGCGATCTGGTCGAGGTCGCCGACCTGATCCTGAGCGAGCTGACCCCGCTGGTGAACGCGCAGTTCGGGGCGTTCTTCCTCACCGCGGCCGGCGCCAAGCCCGGTGAGGGGCTCGAGTTCATCGCCGGATACGGCACCGATCAGGGCGCGGTCGGGGGTGACGGCCAGACGCTGCGGCGCGGCGACCCGGACCGCGGGCTGGTCGCCCAGGTGGCGGTGGGGAAGAAGCGGATCCTCATCAACGACGTCCCGCCCGACTACATCGCCATCAACTCCGGGCTGGGCTCCGCGCTCCCCGCCAGCGTGGTCATCCTGCCGATCCTCTACGAGGACCAGGTGCTCGGAGTGATCGAGCTGGCCTCTTTCAGCCGGTTCAGCGACGTCCACCTGGCCTTCATCGACCAGTTCGTCAACACCATCGGCGTCTCGATCAACACCATCATCGCCAACGCCCGCACCGAATCTCTGCTCTCCGAGTCCCAGCGGCTCACCACCGAGCTGCGCCAGCGCTCGAACGAGCTCCAGCGCTCCAACGCGGAGCTGGAGGAGAAGGCCGCGCTGCTGGCGACCGCCTCGCAGTACAAGTCCGAGTTCCTGGCCAATATGTCTCATGAGCTGCGCACCCCGCTGAACTCGCTGCTCATCCTGGCCCGGCTGCTCGCCGACAACCCCGAGGACCGGCTGTCCCCCCAGGAGGTGCAGTTCGCCGCCACCATCCACCGCTCCGGCTCCGATCTGCTCCAGCTGATCAACGACATCTTGGATCTGTCGAAGATCGAGGCGGGCCGGATGGACGTCCGTCCGAAGAAGCTGCCGCTGGTCAAGATCCTCGACTATGTGAACGCCACCTTCCGGCCGCTCGCCGTCGACCGGGGCCTGTCGTTCGAGATCGCGGTCGGCGAGGACGTACCGCGCGAGATGTTCTCCGACGAGCAGCGGCTCCAGCAGATCCTGCGCAATCTGCTCTCCAACGCCCTGAAGTTCACCTCCTCGGGCGGGGTGACGCTGCGCGTCGAGCGCACCCCGGTAGCGCAGTTCGAGGAGGAGACGCTGCGGGCCGCGGACGCCGTCATCGCGTTCTCCGTCACCGACACCGGTATCGGCATCCCGCCGGAGAAGCTGCCGGTGATCTTCGAGGCGTTCCAGCAGTCCGACGGCACCACCAGCCGGAAGTACGGCGGGACGGGCCTCGGCCTGTCCATCAGCCGGGAGATCGCCGGAATGCTCGGCGGCCGGATCGTGGCCAAGAGCGAACTGGGCGTCGGCTCCCGCTTCACCCTCTACGTCCCCGCGCACTACAGCGGCGACGCCCCGGCGCCCGACCCCTCGGACCCCAGGGCCACCGGCTCCACCGTCCCGGCGGTCGCCCCCGCCCCGGACGAGACGCTGCCGGACACCGCCGACCATGCCCCGAGCGGGGTCTTCGGCGAGGCGGACAGCCTGGTCGCCAGCCGGCTCGCCATTCGGGCCCCGGGCGGCGGGGCGGAGGCCGGGGCCGGCAGCCAGCGGGAGACCGAGGGCGAGGACCACGACGACGGCTGGCCGGGAACCACCCGGCTCAAGGAGTGGCAGCGCGGACGCCCCGGTCAGGTGCTGAACGGTCGCCGCATCCTGATCGTCGACGACGACATCCGGAACGTCTTCGCGCTCACGCATGTGCTGGGCCGGGTCGGCATGACGGTGAAGTACGCGGAGAACGGCCGGGAGGGGCTGGAGGTGCTGCACCGCAACCCGGACGTCTCGCTGGTCCTGATGGACGTGATGATGCCGGAGATGGATGGGTACGAGACGATCCGGGCCATCCGGAGCACGCCACGTCTCGCCGATGTGCCGATCCTGGCCCTGACCGCGAAGGTCATGCCCGGCGACCGGGAGAAGGCCATCGACAGCGGCGCGAATGGCTATGTCTCCAAGCCCGTGGACGTCGACCGGCTGATGTCGGCGATCCTCGATCTGCTCGATCCGAACAGTGAGGTGGGGGAGCCGGGCGAGTCCGGGAGCGCTGCCACCGCGTCTGACGGGTCCGACGGGTCCGACGGGTCCGACGGAGACACCGCCGTGTCCGGAGAGGGTGTGTCCGAAGAGGGCGCCGCGCCTGCCGAGACCGGTCCGCCGAGGCCGAGGCAGGGGGAGAGATGACTACGAGCCTGTCCGAGAAGGCCGGAATCCTCATCGTCGACGACATGGAGGAGAACCTGATCGCGCTGGAGGCCGTCCTCGGCCCGCTCGATCAGCAGCTCGTCCGCGCCCGCTCCGGCGAGGAGGCGCTGAAGGCGATGCTGCGGCAGGACTTCGCCGTCGTTCTGCTCGACGTCCTGATGCCGGGCATGGACGGCTTCGAGACCGCCGCCAACATCAAGCGGCTCGACCAGACCAAGGACGTCCCGATCATCCTGCTGACCGGGACCGACGCCGACTCCGACTACGCCTACCGGGGCTATGCGATCGGCGCCGCCGACTTCCTCACCAAGCCCTTCGATCCCTGGCTGCTGCGGACGAAGGTCAATGTGTTCCTGGAGATGCACCGCAAGAACCGCTGGCTCGAGGCGCGGACGGAGCAGCTGTCCGGCCGAGTCGAGGAGCTGGAGCGCACGGTCGAGGGGCTGCGGAAGTACGTCGCGGAGTGACCGGCCGGGGCCGGGGACCGGTCAGGGCTCCAAGGCCGTGACGAGGACGGCCACCGTGGGCGGCTGGTCCCCCGGCGCCGGGGCGGTCTCCACCACCGCCGCTCGTACCGCCCTCGCCACATCCACGGCCCGGTGATCCGCTGCCACGGCCAGCTCGATCAGGATGTGCGCCCCCTCGATCCGCACGGCCCGGGGCGAGCCCAGCACCGGCGCGAGCCGGGCGACGCCGGGCACGGAGACGGCGGCGCGGGCGATGCCCGCGGTGGCGGGGTCGGGGTCGTGGTCTGGGCTCTTGGTCCGGTGGGGGCGCGGGGTCTCCGGGGGCGGGGCCGGGAGCTCGTCCAGCACCTCCGTCACCCGCATGTCCACCGCCTCCACCAGCAGGCCGAGCCGGTCCGTCGCCGCGTCGAGCAGTACGTCGCGCAGCCGGTCCGCGGTCACCGGAAGCGGCTCCTCCAGCGTCGCCCCGCACTCCGCCGCGATGCGCAGGGGCCCCGGCGGCAGTGCGCTCGGCGGCGGCGGAACCGCGGGCGTCCCGGCGGCGTCGGGGTCGGCGGGCCCGATCCGCAGCGCTCCCAGGTGTGCGCCGGGGACCTCGGCGGCGGCCCGCCCGAGCACGGAGCTCGCCGCGCGTTCGGTGATCCAGGAGCCGTCCTCCCGCTCGCCCAGGGGCAGCAGCCGACCGATCCGCAATTGCTCCCTTACGGTCTGCGCGAGCCGGTCCGTGACCACCGTGCCACCCCTTACGCCGTACGGACGTGAGCCCTACCGCTCTCAGCCTGCCGTATTGATCGCGCGAGTGCCGCATCTCCGAAGCGGTTCGGGGAAGGCGCCTTTAAGGTGGTAATTAGAGCGAGCGGAAATCGCTTCCACCGCTCTTCGCCTCGGAAGGGACGATCGGTGATGTCCGAGACCACACCACGGAACCGACCCGAGAACCCCGCCACGGAACCCGCCGCCGGTACGCCCAAGACGCTGGGCACCGGGCCCGGCATGGCCGCGGCAGCCGCCGCCGCCGATCGGACGAGGCGGGGCGGAGGCGACCCGGCCGTGCGGGGGCGCACCACCATCGCCGACGGCGTCGTCGAGAAGATCGCGGGAATGGCGGCCCGCGATGTCGTCGGCGTCCATGCGATGGGCGGAGGACTAGCGCGTACCTTCGGGGTCGTACGGGACCGGGTGCCCGGCGGCCGGTCGGTCACCCGCGGGGTGAAGGCGGAGGTGGGGGAGGTACAGACGGCCCTCGACCTGGAGATCGTGGTGGACTACGGCGTCTCCATCGCCGATGTCGCACGGGCCGTACGGGAGAACGTGATCGCGGCGGTCGAGCGGATGACCGGCCTCGAGGTCGTCGAGGTCAATATCGCGGTCAGCGATGTGAAGTTGCCGGACGAGGAAGAGGAATCGCCGGAGCCGCGGCTCCAGTAGGCCGGCAGCGGTTCCGGTCGGCTCCAGCGAAGGAGCACACAATGAGCATGGCCGTGGTCGGGATGATCGCGGGAATGGCGCTGGCTTTCGCAGGTTACTTCGGTGGTTTCGGGGCCTTTCTGCTGGTGGCGGCGTTGGGAGCCGTCGGGTTCATCGTTGGCCGGTTCCTGGACGGTGATCTGGAACCGGGCGACTTCTTCCGTTCCCGTGGCCGTGACGGACGGCCACGGTGAACGCTATGACGACCGTAAGGACGTGCCGTGGTGGAGCCGGGTGAGCGGGGTGCGACGCGGATCGCGGACCGGGTCGTAGCGAAGATCGCCTCGCAGGCGGCGCGGGAGGCGCTGCGGGGCGGCGGCGCCGCGGATGCCGATGCGGATGGTGGTGTGGATACGGATACGGATACGGGTGCGGATACCGATGAGGTCGCCCTCGCCGATGTCGTCGGCGCGCGGCCGTACGCGGTCGCCGCGGTGCGCGGCGGCGTCGCGCGCGTCCGGGTCGCCGTCGAGCTCCGCTATCCCTCGGACATCGGCGCGCACTGCGGTGCGGTGCGTCGCCAGGTGATCGAACGGGTAGGCGAGATGACGGGCATGGAGGTGCTCGAGGTCGCGGTGACGGTCGAACGGCTGCATGTGCCGCAGTGGGAGCGCCCGGAGCGCAGGGCGCGTCGGGGGAGGGACAGGGTGCGATGAACGCGGACCAGAAGATGCGTCAGTCCACCTCGGCGTCGGTGTACGGCGCGAGGGCGGGGACGGGGACGGGTGTCGGCTCCGGCACCGGGGACGGGGATCCGGCCGGGCGCGTCCGGCGCTTCTGGTCCGAGCGGCGGGTACCGGCCGGGATCGTCGCCCTGGTCATCGCCGCCGTCAGCGGGCTGCTGCTGTACGACGTGGCGGCCGTGCGCTCGGGTCGGCGCGCCATGGGGTGGCGGGACTGGCTCGCCGATGAACTCGCCTCGCGGCCGCTGGACAACGCGTGGATCGTGGGCGGGGCGGCGCTGCTGGCCGCGCTGGGGGTGTGGATGGTGATCCTCGCGATGGCGCCGGGGCTACGAGGGCTGCTGCCGATGCGAGCGCCGGAGCCGGAGTCGGGGTCGGGGTCGGGGGCAGAAGCTGAGGCCGCCGTTCGAGCGGGAATCGACCGAACGTCGGCGGGGCTGGTGCTGCGGGACCGGGCGATGGAGGTGCCCGGTGTCCGGTCGGCCCGCGTGGACGTCGGCCGACGGCGGATCAGGGCCCGCGCGCTGGCCCACTTCCGCGACCTCGACGAGGTACGCGCGGATCTCGACGCCGCCCTCCACGAGGGCATCCGCCAACTCGGCCTGGCCCGGCCACCCGCCCTCTCCGTCCACGTACGGCGCTCCGCGAAATCGAAGGGGTGAGCGCGCCATGCTGAGTGTCGTCAACCGGGTGCTGCTGGGGCTCGTGGGCCTGGTGCTGGCCGCCGCGGGCGCGGTGGTCCTGACCGGGGGGCCGCCGTTCGACGGCCGCGCCGATGTGCTGCTCAGCCGGGCGGACCGCACGCGATGGCGGGACACCGGATGGTGGTGGCCGGCCGTCATCGGGGCGCTGGCGGTGCTGTTCGTGCTTTCCCTGTGCTGGTTCCTGGTCCAACTGCGACGGCGTCGGCTCCAGGAAGTGCTCGTGGAGACGGGCGACGGCGAGGGCGCTCTGCTACGCGGCCGCGCCCTGGAGGCCGCCCTCCTGTCGGACGCGGAGTCGCTGGACGGCGTGGAGCGCGCCCACGTCCTGCTACGGGGCCGCCGGACGACACCGGAGGCCCGGATGGGCTTGGCGCTGGACGCGCGGGCGGATCCGCTGTCGACTCTGGACGCGGTGCGAGCGGAGGCCCTGGAACGCGCCCGCACTTCGGCGGGCCTGGAAGCCCTCCCGGCGGAGGTGCGGCTGAGGGTGGCCCGCCACGGGGCGGAACGAGCACGCTAACGGCCGTGGCCGCCTCCGGCGAAATCTCCCCCACCCCCTCCCCGAAACGCAGGGTCTCCGTCCCCACGACCCCCGGGGCTGCGCCCCAAGCCCCCTGCCGGGGCTCCGCCCCAAGCCCTGTCGGGGCTCCGCCCCCGCGCCCCTGGACGGGTTGCGGCCCCGCCGACCGCTGGGGCTGCGCCCAAGCCCCGGGGCTGCGCCCCAAGTCCCCTGCCGGGGCTCTGCCCCAAGCCCTGTCGGGGCTCCGCCCCCGCGCCCCTGGACGGGTTGCGGCCCCCGCCGACCGCTGGGGCTGCGCCCAAGCCCCCGAGGTTCCGCCCCACGGCCCCTGTCGGGGTTTTGCCTCCACGCCTCTGGACCGCCTGCGGCTTCCGCTGACTGCTGGGGCTGCGCCCAAGCCCCGGGGCTGCGCCCCAAGCCCTGTCGAGGCTCGGCCTCCACGCCTCTGGACCGCCTGCGGCCCCCCGCCGACCGCTGGGGCTGCGCCCCAAGCCCCCGAGGTTTCCGCCCCGCGACCCCTGCTGGGGCTCCGCCCCACCCCCTGCCGGGGCTCGGCCCCCGGCCCTGCTCCTCAAGCGCCGGAGGGGCTGGAGAGAACCGGAGGGGCTGGAGAGAGAAGCAGCGGCGGGGCCGGGAGAGCAGCGGTGGTGGGGCTGGGAGAGAGAAGCAGCCGTGCCTGGTGGCGTGGTTCGGTATCCGCTGGTGGGGCGGTGTTATCGGCGGGGCGGGTACTGGGGTGGGCGTGGGCTCGCTCGGGAGTCAGCCTCTCCGGCGTTTGAGGAGCGGGGTCCGGGGCGGAGCCCCGGTGTGTTCCAGGGGGCGGAGCCCCATGTGTTCGGGGAGGGGCGGGGGGGGGGAAGCCTTGGGTTGGGGGGGGGGGGGGGGGGGGGGAATCCCGCCGGAGGCGAACACGGGCCGCGCTTGGCGTCCGGCCGTGCCGTGCCGTGCCCAGGTCCTTGGGCCAGTGCCCAGGTCCGTGGGCGGAGCCCCCGTGGGCCCACCCCCACGCCCCCTCAGATGTTGTGGAGGGCCCCGCCGTCCACCGGAAGCATCAGCCCGGTCAGGTACGACGCCGCAGGCGAGAGCAGGAACGCCGCGGCCTTGCCGAATTCCTCGGGCATCCCGTACCGCCGCAGCGGAATCGCCGCCGCGTTCCGCTCCCGCGAGGCCTCCGCGTCGCCGGAGAGGGAGTCGAGCTCGCGCACGCGGTCGGTGTCGATGCGGGCCGGGAGGAGGCCCACGACGCGGATGCCGCGGGGGCCGACCTCGAGGGAGAGGGATTTGGCGAAGCCCGCGAGGCCGGGGCGCAGGCCGTTGGAGACGGTGAGGCCGGGGATGGGCTCGCGGACGGAGCCGGAGAGGACGAAGCCGATCACGCCCCCGGAGGGGAGCTGTTCCGCGGCGGCGCGGGCGAGGCGGACGGCGCCGAGGAAGACGGAGTCGAAGGCGGCCTGCCACTGGGCGTCGGTGATGTCGGCGGTCAGCCCGGCCGGGGGGCCGCCGACGCTGATGAGGACGCCGTCGAAGCCGCCGAAGCGCTCCCGGGCGGTGGCGATGAGGCGGGGGGGGGGGAGGGAGGGGGTGGGGGAGGGGGGGGGGGGGGACGAATAGGAAAAACAGGAAGGAGGGGGGGGGGGCGGAGCAGAGCAAGAGGGAGGCGGGGGGGGGAGGGGGGAGCGAGACGGCC
>NZ_JBHYVB010000082.1:0-14697 GCF_042750115.1 Streptomyces sp. NPDC059455 | reverse complement strand
CCTAGAACTACACCTCAAATAACCACACCACCTTAGAACCGATTTATACACAGACGGCGGCCGCCGTATCGGCGTCGCGGCCGGTGATGACGGTCTTCGCACCGTCGGCGATCAGCTCACGGGCGGCCGCGAGCCCCAGCCCGCGGGTGGCTCCGGTGACGATGTACACCCGGTCTTTGAGTCCAAGATCCATGGGGTCAGTCTGCCCTGGGCCGTTCCGCGAGGGTGAGGGCGGTCCCCACCAGTCCGATGTGGCTGAACGCCTGCGGGAAGTTGCCGAGCTGCCTCCCGGTCGCCGGGTCGTACTCCTCGGCGAGCAGCCCGACGTCGTTGCGGAGCGCGAGGAGGCGTTCGAAGAGGGCCAGGGCGTCCTTGTGGCGGCCGGCCAGCTGGAGGGCGTCGGCGAGCCAGAAGGAGCAGGCGAGGAAGGCGCCCTCGGAGCCGGGGAGGCCGTCCACGCCGCCGCCGGTGGTGTAGCGGCGGATCAGGCCGTCCTCGCTGAGTTCGCGGCGGACCGCGTCGATGGTGCCGAGGACGCGGGGGTCGGTGGCGGGGAGGAAGCCCACGCGCGGGATGAGCAGGGTCGCGGCGTCCAGTTCGGTCGAGCCGTAGGACTGGGTGAAGGCGGACCGCTCGGGGTCGTAGCCCTTCTCGCAGACCTCGCGGTGGACGGCGTCGCGCATCGCGCGCCACCGGTTCGCGTCGCCGCCCAGCCGGGGGTCGCCCTCCAGCGCGCGGACGGCGCGGTCCGCGGCCACCCAGGCCATGACCTTGGAGTGGACGAAGTGGCGGCGGGGTCCGCGGACCTCCCACAGCCCCTCGTCGGGGTCGCGCCAGGCGGACTCCAGGAAGTCCATCAGCGCGGTCTCGATCTTCCAGGCGTGCGGTTCGGCGGGCAGCCCGGAGGTGCGGGCGAGGTGGAGGGTGTCGAGCACCTCGCCGTAGATGTCGAGCTGGCGCTGGTCGACCGCGTCGTTGCCGACCCGGACCGGGGTCGAGCGCTCGTATCCCTCCAGCCAGGTCAGCTCCTGTTCATGGACCCGGCGCTCGCCCGCCAGGCCGTACATGATCTGCAGCTCGGCCGGGTCACCGGCGATCGCCCGCAGCAGCCAGTCGCGCCAGGCGACGGCCTCCTCGTGGTAGCCGGCGCGGAGCAGGGCGTTCAGGGTGAGCGTGGAGTCGCGCAGCCAGCAGTAGCGGTAGTCCCAGTTGCGGACCCCGCCCAACCGCTCGGGCAGCGAGGTGGTGGGGGCCGCGACGATCCCGCCGCTCGGGGCGTAGGTGAGCGCCTTGAGGGTGATCAGGGAGCGCATGACGGCGTCCCGGTAGGGGCCCTCGTAGCGGCAGCGGGCGGCCCAGCCTCGCCAGTCCTCCAGGCTGGTCCGGAGGGAGTGGTACGGGTCGATGAGCCGGGGGCGTGGCTCGTGGGAGGGGTGCCAGGTGAGCACGAAGGCCACCCGGTCCCCGGCCGAGACGGTGAACTCGGAGCGGGTGCTGAAGTCCTCGCCGTAGGTGCGGACCTCGGGCTCCGAGCGCAGCCATACGGAGTCCGGCCCGGCGATCGCGATCCGGTGGCCGTCGGTGCGGCGCATCCAGGGGACGACCCGCCCATAGTCGAAGCGGAGCCGGAGGACGCCGAGCATCTCGACGCTGCCGGAGACGCCCTCGACGATGCGCACGACGTCGGGGGCGCGGTCGCGCTGCGGCATGAAGTCGCTGACCTTGACCGTGCCCGTCTCCGTCTCCCAGACCGACTCCAGGACGAGGGAGTCGTCGAGGTAGCCGCGGCGGGTGCAGGCGCCCGCGCCCTTGGGGGCGAGCCGCCAGTGGCCGTTGTCGCGGTCGCCGAGAAGCGCGGCGAAGCAGGCGGGGGAGTCGAAGCGGGGCAGGCACAGCCAGTCGATCGAGCCATGGCGGCTGATCAGTGCCGCCGTCTGGTGGTCACCGATGAGGGCGTAGTCGTCGATGTGCTGGGCCATGTCGGGGCGCCTTCCCGGGGAAGCGGTTCCTAGACCCTGCCCGGCCAAGATCCGCTGGGCGGCGCGCCTGGCGGAGAGCCGCTGGACGGGGCACCCCGCCGGGATCCGCTGGACGAGGGCCCAAGCGGATCGGCGGAAGTCGGCTGCGGTTCGGTGGTGCCCCGATGGGGCGCGGCGCTGTGTCGATGTGCGGCTTCGCCGCGGCCGGGTCGATATTCGGCTCCGCCGCGTGGGCGACCGGCCACGACGGTGCCGCGGACGATCGACGGCAGGTCAGGGCACTTCCAGCGGAGCGCTTAGTCCGCCGCGGCCGTGGCGGGGACCTTCTCCGGCGTGGCCGCCGCCTTCGCGGCCTCGGCGGCGCGGTCCCGGCGCTCGCGGCGGGCCAGTACGAACCAGCCGATGGGCACACCGGCGGAGAACAGCCACCACTGGACGGCGTACGCCATGTGCGGGCCGATGTCGCTGTGGTTGGGGGCGGCGACCGGCTGGGGCTGCTTGCCGCCCTTGGGGGAGGACGAGGTGAGCTCGATGTAGCCGCCGAGGACGGGCCGGGACAGCGCCTTCGCCTGCTGCTCGCTGTTGATCAGCGAGACCTGGCGGGGCGGCAGCCCCTGCTTGTCCTTGATGCCGCTGTTGCCGGGGGTCTCGTCGGCCTTCAGCCGACCGGTGACGGTGACCTTGCCGGAGGGGGCGGCGGGGACCTTGGGGAACTTGGTGAGGTCCGTGCCCGCCGGGATCCAGCCCCGGTTGACCAGCACCGCGCGGTCGTCCGGGAGCAGCATGGGGGTGAGGACGAAGTAGCCGATGGACTGCTCGTCGGAGCCGGTGCGCTGGCGGACGACGACCTCATGGGCGGTGTCATAGGTGCCGGTGGCGGTCACCGTGCGCCAGGTGTCGTCGCGGGGGACCGTACGGCCGGGGGCGGTGAACTTCTCGACGGCCACGGCCGGGGCGTCGAGGTTGTCCCCGATCAGCTGATTCTGCGCGACCCGGTGTTCATGGCGGTGCAGCTGCCAGAAACCCAGCCTGATCATCGTCGGGATCAGGGCCAGGGCCACGAGTGTGAGGATCACCCACTGCCGGGTCAACAGGAAGCGGTACACATCCTTGACCCTACTCGGCGTGGATTGTCCCTCGGCCGTTGGGGGCGCCCCAGGACAATCCACGCAGGTGGCCGGGTTCACACATGGTCGACGATGCCCACCTTCCCTTCCGCCCGCGCGCAGTGCGCACAGCAGTAGAAGTGGCCGTCGGCCTCCACGCCCTGCCCGATGATCTGGGCCCGGCAGTGCTCACAAATGGGCGCCATGCGGTGGATGGCGCACTGGAAACAGTCGAAGACGTGCACATTGCCCTGTGCGTGCACTTCGAATGTCATCCGGTAGTCGTTTCCGCAGACCTCACAACGTGCCATGCGCCTCAGCGTGCGGGGCCGCGCGGTGGCGGGCGAGCGGCGGGCGGGCGCGTCGCGCCGACTTCACCTGTTTGTCGGCGGCGCGGGGGTGACGTCCTGGAGGAGTTGCATGAAGGCCGCCTCGTCGATGACGGGTGTGCCGAAGGAGCGGGCCTTGGTGGTCTTGGACGTGGGCGACTCGGGATCGTTGGTGACCAGCACGCTGGTGAGCCGGGAGACGCTGGTGGCCACGTGCAGCCCGGCCTCGATGGCCCGATCCTCCAGCAGCTCGCGGTCCACGGAGGTGTCCCCGGAGAACGCCACCCGCATGCCCTGGACCAGCTGCCCGCCCGGCTCGTAGCGCCCAGGGTTGGGGTAGGGGCAGGCGGGGCGCTTACGGCTGGGGCGCCAGGTCTGCTGGTACGACCGCTGGCGGCCGATGGCCGGGCCGTCGGACCACTCGGTGAGCGGCTGGCAGGCCAGCAGCGGCAGCCGCAGCCCGGTCTCGGCGGCGCGGTGGAGGCTGGGCCGGAAGGTCTCGGCGAGCACCCGCGCGTCGTCCAGGGCGTGGTGGGCGCGCCGCTGGACCACTCCGTAGTGCGCGGCGAGGGTCTCCAGCTTGTGGTTGGGCAGCGGCAGGCCCAGCTCCTTGGAGAGGGCGATGGTGCACAGCCGCTGCCGCACGGGCGCGGCGCCGCGGGTGCGGGCGTACTCGCGGGCGAGCATCGACCAGTCGAAGGCGGCGTTGTGCGCGACCAGGACGCGGTCGGCCAGGCGCTCGGAGAGCTCCGCGGCGATCTCGGGGAAGCGCGGGGCGCCCGCGAGCATCTCCTCGGTCAGACCGTGGATCCACACCGGGCCCGGATCGCGCTGCGGATTGACCAGCGTGTACCAGTGGTCCTGCACCGCGCCCCGGGCGTCGAGCTGATAGACCGCCGCGGAGACGATCCGGTCGTCGCGGGCGAGTCCGGTGGTCTCCACGTCGACGACCGCGTACCCCTGCGGATAGGTGGCCGGCCAGGAGGACGGCGGGGCGAGGTGCGGGGCGGCTGCCGTGGGGTCTTCGAGCATGGTCAATGAGGATACGGGCCGTCACCGACAACCCTGACCGGCGGGCCGGTCGGGACGTCCGCCGCCCCGGGGTTGACGGGGCGTCGGGCCCGGGGCGGCGGGGCACAACCGGTACCCGGCGGGTCAGAGCCCGGACGCGGCGGGGTCAGAGCCTGGACAGGGCCAGCTGCAGATCGATGTCGCTGATGAGGAGGCGGCCGGCGCGCTTGTCGCCCGGGCGGTCGGGCACCGTCACCTTCACCCCGGGCGAATCCCCGGTGAGAACCGTCACCTTGGCGCCGTCGAAGCGCGGGGCCCGCTGGTGGATGACGGACTTCAGGTGTTCGGCGGCCCGTTCGGCGGTCCGTTTGCCGTCGGTGAGGGCGCAGATGACCCCGGATGTCTGCTTCGCGGATTTCGCCAGCTGTCCGGTGGCCGAGAGGCGCACCGGGTCCTTGGGGTTCTTCCCGCCGAAGTCGACGCGGTAGACATCGCCCAGACAGTCGCCCAGCGCCCGGTAGTCCGGGTCGTCCGCCACGGACTTGCCCTTGGCCGGGCGCACCGCCGACAGGTCCTTACCGGCGTAGCCGAAGGAGATCTCGTCCTTGGCGACCTGGAGGGTGATCCCGTCCTTCGTCCAGACCGTCTCGCCGTGCCAGGCGCGCCGGGCGAATCCGCCCGCCTTGAGCTTGGCGGTGACGCGGTCGGCGTCGAAGGAGCCCTGCCAGCGCCCGGCGTATCCATTGGTCACATCGGTGTCGATCATGGCCGGATCGAGGCCATAGGCATGGGCGTTGAAGCGGTACCCCGTCATCAGCGGACTGCCCGCCTGGCCGATGGCGCGGAACCGCTGGGAGCCGCCCTTCTCCAGGGACCGCACCCGGGCGGCGTCGAGATAGGAGACCTGGGTCCCCTTCGCGCCCGCGGTCGAGATGTGCCCCACCGCGTCCATCAGGGCTGAGGGGGAGTCATCGCCGCCCGATCCGGAGGAGCACCCCGTGGTGAGCGCCGGCAGCAGGCAGGCGAAGGCTATGCCACCGATCCGGAACCGTTCTCTGGCTCTGCGCACAGGCGGGGAGCTTAATCGGCCATGCCGCCATCGGCATGCCGCCATCGGCCATGCCGTCCGAGGCGGGACCCGTTGTTGACACCGCATCTACCATACTTGTTGGTAACTACCTCTAGCGGCGGCCTTACGGGCGGTTCTATGTTGCGGACATGCCGCACCTGCCCAATGCCGTGATGTGGTCGATACCGGCCTTTGTCCTGCTCGCCGTCGTGGAGATGGTGAGCTACCGCTTCCACCCCGACGACGCCGCCGAGGGCTACGCGGCGAAGGACGCCGCGACCAGCGTCACCATGGGGCTCGGCAGCCTGGTCTTCGATCTGCTGTGGAAGATCCCGATTGTGGCGATCTATGCCGCCATCTACGAACTCACCCCGCTGCGCGTGCCGGTGGTGTGGTGGACGCTGCCGCTGATGTTGCTCGCCCAGGACTTCTTCTACTACTGGTCGCACCGCGGGCACCATGTCATCCGCATCCTGTGGGCGTGCCATGTGGTGCACCACTCCAGCCGCAAGTTCAACTTCACCACCGCCCTGCGGCAGCCGTGGACCACCTGGACCGTCTGGCCGTTCTACGTGCCGATGATCGCGCTCGGGGTGCATCCGGCGGCGGTGGCGTTCTGCTCGTCGGTGAACCTCGTCTACCAGTTCTGGATCCACACCGAGCGGATCGGCACCCTGCCGCGCCCCGTCGAGTTCCTCTTCAACACCCCCTCGCACCACCGCGTCCACCACGCCTCCCAAGGCGGCTATCTGGACCGCAACTTCGGGGGCATCCTCATCGTCTGGGACCGGCTCTTCGGGTCCTTCGTCCCCGAGACCGAGCGGCCCGTCTACGGCCTGACGAAGAACATCGACACCTACAACCCGCTGCGCGTGGCCACGCACGAGTACGCGGCCATCGCCCGCGACATCGCGGCGGCGCGGGACTGGCGCGAGCGGGCGGGCCGGGTCTTCCGGGGACCGGGCTGGCAGCCCGCGACGGTCCCGGAGGCGGGTCTCCCGGAGGCCGGTTCCCCGAAGACGGGTCCGGACGCCGGTTCCCCGGAGGCCGGGCGGCCGGAGCCGGTCGGCGAGAGCGTGCGGTGACGGCCGCCGCAGGGCGCGCGACGACGGTCCTTCAGGCCCTCTTCGCGCTGCTGACCGCCGTTCACCTGGGCGCCCTGCTCATGGACGCCACCACCGTCGTCCACCTCACCAAGCCCGCCCTGATGCCCGTGCTCGCCGTATGGGCCCTGGCGCGCGGCGGGCCGTGGTCGCTCCCGGCCGCGCTGCTGTGCGGCTGCGGGGGCGATGTGCTGCTGCAGATCGGCGGCGAGGCCGCGTTCCTGGCCGGAATGGGCTGCTTCGCTGCCGGGCACCTCTGCTATCTGGCGCTGTTCGCCCGCGCCGGGCGGCGCCGTACGCGGCCCTGGGTGGCCGTCGGGTACGGGGCCGCGTGGCTGGGCACGGTGGCGCTGCTGTGGCCCGGCCTCGCCCCGCATCTGCGGCTTCCTGTCGCGGGCTACAGCCTGCTGTTGACACTCATGGCGCTGGCCGCGCTCGGGGCGGGTGTGTGGACCGGGCTCGGCGGGGCGCTGTTCATGTTCTCCGACACCCTGATCGCGGCCGGGCTCGCCGACTGGCCACGGCCGCCGGTGCCCCAGTTCTGGATCATGGCCACCTACATAGCCGCCCAGTGGCTGTTGGCGGCGGGGGCGACGCGCGACACGGTCCCGCGCCCCGCGCCGGAACGGGCGCTCGTCAGCCCGTGATGCCCGTAAGGCAGTGACGCGTAAGTCGTGACGCCCGTAAGGCCGTGACCCCCGTCAGACCGTGGCGCCCGTAAGGCCGTGACCCCCGTCGGACCGTGGCGTCCGTACGGCCGTGACCCCCGTCAGCCCGTGACCGGCAGCCGCCTGAGCCGGACCACGCGCAGCGGGTCCGAGTGTCGGTCATGGCTCAGCTCCCAGTCCCGGGCGCGCGCCGCCTCGACCACATAGCCCGCGCCCACCCCGCGGTACTCGCGTACGGGGATGTCGTGCGGGCCCGGCGGCGGGGCCTTCTTCGCCTTCTGGGCGGCCAGTTCCTTGGCGGTCCAGAAGGCGATGCGCTTGTCGACCCGGGCCCGGTAGAAGGCCGCGTCGCCCTCGTGCCGCAGCTCCGGGAGCGTCACACACCAGGCGGGCCACACCTTCACGCTGTCCCCGAACTTGTCGATCAGGCCGAGGAACCCCTTCTCGAACCCGGGGATCACCGTAAGGATCTCGGCCACGAGCCCGAAGGCGATGAAGCCGAGGAAGATCACCACGATCAGCGCCCACCACAGCGGCAGCAGCAGCACGGTCAGCACGAACCGGATCAGCAGCGAGAAGGCCGGCCGCGGGGGCAGCGGTCCCCAGGAGTCGTCGTGATGCACGGGAACGGGGTCCTCTCGCGGCTTCATGGGGAACACGTACGGGCCGCCGGGCGGCTGCTCCGCCCCGGCGGCCCGTGCATTGTGTCAGCCGGTCACTTCTCGACGGCGTCCAGGGCGTCCGCGAGCCCGGCGCCGTAGAAGCCGTTGTACCGCTTGCCGCCCTCGCACACCGCGTCGACCGTGCCGTCGCCGTCGATGTCGTACGGCGTCGGGCAGGCCAGGTCATCGGCCTCGGCCTTGAGCAGCGCCTTCACCTGCCAGGGGGAGGCGTGCGGATGGGTGCTCTTGATGAGCGCCGCGACACCGGCCACATGCGGCGAGGCCATCGACGTGCCCGCCATGTAGCCGTACTGCCCGCCCGGCAGCGTGTTGTAGATCAGGCCGCTGGTGGCCGGGGGCTCGGGCTTCTGGTAGATGGTGCTGTCGCCGCCGGGGGCCGCGATGTCGATGATCCCCAGGCCGTAGTTGGAGAACGAGGACTTGAGCCCCTTGGCGCCGGTCGAGGCGACCGTGACGACGCCCGGCAGCTGGGTCGGGATGTCCAGGCAGACGCTCGGGTCCACCTCCCGGTCACCGGGGGTGGTGTCGTTGGGGCTGGAGGGGTCGGTGATGGTGTCCGAGGTCAGGTCGTAGTTCTCGTTGCCCGCCGCGGCCACATTGACCACGCCCCGGCGCTCGGCGTACGACGAGGCCCGGCGCACCGCCTCGACCAGGGCCTTCTGGTCCGGGTCGGTGGTGCAGTTGAAGTACCACGGGTCGGTGTAATAGCTGTTGTTGGTGACGTCCACGCCGTGTTCGGCGGCCCAGACGAAGCCGCAGACGACCGCCTCGGTGTAGAAGAACCCGGCCGTCGTGGACACCTTGATCCCGGAGACCTTGACGCCCGGGGCCACGCCGGTGACGCCGACGCCGTTCTTCGCGGCGGCGATCTCACCCGCCACATGCGTGCCGTGCGGGGACTCCTCGGCGCTCGGCCGCCAGGCGCCGTCGGCGGTGTCCGGCTTGCCCGTCACACAGTTGACGGACGCCTTACGGTCGAAGTTCGGCGCCAGATCGGGGTGGGTGTCGTCCACACCGGTGTCGATGACCCCCACGGTGACCTTACGGCTGCCCAGGCTCTTCTCATGCGCCTTGTCCGCCTTGATCGCCGGCAGGTCCCACTGCAGCGGCTCCAGCGGGTCCTGCCCGGCCTTCGCCTTCGCCGCCACCGCCTGCCGCTGCTTCTCGCTCAGCAGCTTCGGCGTGTCGATGTCGTCGGTGGACTGGGCGGGCAGCGGGGCGGTGCGGGTGTTCCCGGCGGAGGTGACGCCGCGCACCTTGCGGACGGTCTTGGCGAAGTCCGGGTTGGCGGAGTGGACGACGATGACGCCGATCCGGTCGTAGGACACGACGACCGTGCCGCCGGCCTGGGCGATGGCCTTGCGGATCCGGGACGGGTCCTGCCCCGGGGGGGTGTTGACGACATAGCTCAGGGACGGACCGTCGGCCGTGGTGGCCGTGGTGGCCGTGGTGGCCGTGGTGGCCGCGGCGGCGTGGCCGTCCCGTCCGAGCGCGGTGGCGGTGGTGGGCAGGAAGGCCAGCGCGGTGGTGAGCGCCATGGCGGCGGGTATCGCGGCGGTGCGCAGCGGCAGGGAGGTGCGGCGCGGCGTCATGGGTACTCCGGTTCTCTCGACGGTTCTCTCGAGGTGGCTGAGAAGGCTCTGGGCGGGCGGACCGGGCTGGATGGTCAGCGTTCCGGACCGGGGGCGCGGACGCGCGCTCAGCGCGCCACTCGGGGGACGCGGAGTCCCCGGGCGCCGGCGGCGGTCCGGCGGGCCGCGTCAACGGCGGCGGTCCGGCCGGGGTCATCCGCACAAGCGAATGTGCGCGCCCTCATGGCGCGGCTCCCGCGCGCCGCCTCGATGCCCCGGGACGCCGCGGAACCGGGGCAGCGGCGGCGGGGAGTGGTGAGGGGGTGGTGCGAAGCCGACGGGCCGTCAAAAACCCGCCGTCCGGGTCTTGGAGGAGCCGATCTCAGATGAGCCATGGGGTCTCCACTTCATCCTTACGGGCCGCCCGAACGCCGTCCGCGGCTGGGCGGGTACATGACGAAGGAAGCTATCGCTGATCAAGGTCGGACATCAATGCATTCCGGAAGAAAACCCGCCACAGTACCCGGAGCCGATCCCTCCCCCGAATTCTTATCCGTCTTTCAATCAACCGGCCTCTGTCGTACGGGTCCGCGCCGCCCTACCATGCGTGATCTGGATCACTCGCCGCCGCACTCCCGTCGGACCCACTCACCAGGAGAGACCGTGGATACCGCACCGGCCAACGATCGCCCCGACGATCAGCGGCAACTTGACCGTTCTGCCTACGCCGAGGTGCAAGCGAGCGCGGAGTTCGGCGAACTGCGCGGCGCCCACCGCTCGTTCGCCTTTCCGCTCACCATCGCGTTCGTCAGCTGGTACCTGCTCTACGTGCTGCTGTCCAACTACGCGGACGGCTTCATGGGCACCAAGGTCGTGGGCCACATCAACGTGGCCCTGGTGTTCGGGCTCGCCCAGTTCCTGACCACCTTCCTCATCGCCTGGTGGTACTCCCGGCACGCCGCCGCCAAGCTGGACCCCCGCGCCCAGGCCATCAAGTCCCGTCTGGAGGAGCGCTCATGAGTACCTATCTGCTCGCTGCCGAGAGCGCCTCGGACAACCGGCCGCTGATCGTCACGCTCTTCTCGGTCTTCGTCGTGGCGACCCTGGTCATCACCGTCTGGGCGGGCCGGCAGACCAAGGACGCCACCGACTTCTACGCCGGCGGCCGCCAGTTCACCGGCTTCCAGAACGGCCTGGCCATCTCCGGCGACTACATGTCCGCCGCGTCCTTCCTCGGCATCGCCGGCGCCATCGCGCTCTCCGGCTACGACGGCTTCCTGTACTCGATCGGCTTCCTCGTCGCCTGGCTGGTGGCCCTGCTGCTGGTCGCCGAGCCGCTGCGCAACTCCGGCCGCTACACGATGGGCGACGTGCTCGCCTACCGGATGCGCCAGCGCCCGGTGCGCACCGCCGCGGGCGTCTCCACCATCGTCGTCTCGATCTTCTACCTGCTGGCGCAGATGGCGGGCGCGGGGGTGCTGGTCTCCCTGCTGCTGGGCATCACCAGCGAGGCCGGGAAGATCCTCATCGTCGTCCTCGTCGGCGTCGTGATGATGCTCTACGTCACCATCGGCGGCATGAAGGGCACCACCTGGGTGCAGATGGTCAAGGCCGTGCTGCTGATCGCGGGCACCCTGCTGATCACCTTCCTGGTGCTGCTGAAGTTCAACTTCAACATCTCCGACCTGCTGGGCGAGGCGGCCAAGAACAGCGGCATCGGAGAGTCGTTCCTGGAGCCGGGGCTGAAGTACGGGGTCAACGCCACCACCAAGCTGGACTTCATCTCGCTCGGCATCGCCCTGGTCCTGGGCACCGCGGGCCTGCCCCACATCCTCATCCGGTTCTACACCGTGCCCACCGCGCGGGCCGCCCGTAACTCGGTCAACTGGGCCATCGGCATCATCGGCCTCTTCTACCTGATGACCATCGCGCTGGGCTTCGGCGCCGCCGCGCTGCTCAAGCACGACGACATCATCGCCTCCAACAAATCCGGCAATACCGCCGCCCCGCTGCTCGCCGAGGAGATCGGCGGCGGACCGGACTCCACGGGCGGCGCCATCCTGCTCGCGGTGATCTCCGCGGTGGCGTTCGCGACGATCCTCGCCGTGGTCGCCGGACTCACCCTCGCCTCCTCGTCCTCCTTCGCCCACGACCTGTACGCCAACGTGATCCGCAAGGGCGAGGCGACGCAGAAGGAGGAGATCTCGGCGGCGCGCTGGGCCACCGTCGGCATCGGCACCGTCGCCGTCGTCCTCGGCGTCTTCGCACGAGATCTCAACGTCGCCGGACTCGTGGCACTGGCCTTCGCGGTCGCCGCGTCCGCCAACCTGCCGACCATCCTCTACAGCCTGTTCTGGAAACGCTTCACCACCCAGGGCGCGCTATGGTCCATCTACGGCGGACTGATCTCCTCGGTCTTCCTGGTGCTCTTCTCGCCCGTCGTCTCGGGCAAGGAGACCTCGATGTTCCCGGACGTGGACTTCCACTGGTTCCCGCTGGAGAACCCGGGACTGATCTCCATCCCGCTGGGCTTCCTGCTCGGCTGGCTGGGCACCGTCGTATCCAAGGAACAGCCCGACAAGGAGAAGTACGCCGAGCTGGAGGTGCGCTCGCTCACCGGGCACGGAGCCCACTGAGCGGTCACTCCACCCGCGCGGCCCCTCCATGTCACACCTGTCACGTACGCTGCGAGACAATTGAGCAGTGCACGCACGCCAACCGTGGAGGGGCCGCCACCATGTTGATCGACACCTATGGTCGCGTAGCCACCGACCTGCGTGTCTCCCTGACCGACCGCTGCAATCTGCGCTGCACCTACTGCATGCCGGAAGAAGGCCTGCAGTGGCTCGCCAAACCGGATCTGCTCACCGACGACGAAATAGTCCGGCTGATCCGGATCGCCGTCACCGAGCTCGGGGTCACCGAGGTCCGCTTCACCGGCGGTGAGCCACTGCTGCGCCCGGGTCTGGTCGGCATCGTGGAGCGCTGCGCGGGCCTCGACCCACGCCCCCGGATGTCGCTGACCACCAACGGCATCGGTTTGGAGCGCACCGCCCAGGCCCTGCGTGACGCGGGCCTGGACCGGGTCAATGTCTCGCTCGACACCCTGCGTCCGGAGGTGTTCCAGGCCATGACCCGGCGCAAGCGCCATGGCGATGTGCTGCGCGGCCTCGACGCGGCGCACACCGCCGGGCTGACCCCGGTGAAGGTCAACGCCGTGCTGATGCCGGGGCTCAACGACGACGAGGCGCCCGAGCTGCTCGCCTGGGCCGTGGAAAACGGCTATGAGCTGCGCTTCATCGAGCAAATGCCGCTCGATGCGCAGCACGGCTGGAAGCGCGACGGCATGATCACCGCCGGGGACATCCTGGCCAGTCTGCGCACCCGCTTCACCCTCACCGCCGAGGGCGAGGACGAGCGCGGCTCCGCGCCCGCCGAGCGCTGGCTGGTCGACGGCGGCCCGGCCCGGGTCGGCGTCATCGCCTCGGTCACCCGCCCGTTCTGCCGCGCCTGCGATCGCACCCGGCTGACCGCCGACGGGCAGGTGCGCACCTGCCTCTTCGCGCGCGAGGAGTCCGATCTGCGCGGAGCGCTGCGCTCCGGCGCCCCGGACGAGGAGATCGCGCGGCTGTGGCGGCTGGCGATGTGGGGCAAGAAGGCCGGATCCGGGCTCGATGACCCGTCGTTCCTCCAGCCGGACCGGCCGATGTCGGCGATCGGCGGCTGATCACTGGTTTGCGGCTGATCACTGGTTTTCGGTGGCCGACCATTCCTCCAGCGTCACCACGTCCTTGAGGAAGCCCCGCACTCCGAGGAACTCCGAGAGATATTCGCGGTGTTCCTCGCAGGCGAGCCAGGTCTTGCGCCGCTCCGGGGTGTGGATCTTGGGGTTGTTCCAGGCCAGCACCCATACGGCGGGGGCGTGGCAGCCCTTGGCGGAGCAGATCACGGTGTCGGTCTCGGCGGCGGTCTCACGGATGTTCACACCGCAGACTCTACGAAAAGCGCGCCGGACATGACGACGCCGGGCAGCCACGGGGGGAGCCGCCCGGCGTCGGTCTGTCGCTCCGACGGGGGATGCGGAGCGCGTACGCAGTATGTCACGAGGGATGGGGCCCGGTGCACCGGTACTGCACTATTGATCTGAGGTTTTCTTGAGCTTACGGAAACGTGGCAGGTCAGCCACGCTCACCGCGTCCAGGCTCGCTGATATGTCCGACGTCCTCCGGGACGGATTCCGCCCCCTCGGGATCGCTCGGCTCCTCGCCACGCCCGGCGATCAGCATCGGACGGGGCGGCGTCGGGATGAAGGTGGTGGGCAGCGAAGTGGCGTTCTCCCGGCCCGCGTTGGCTATCACGACCGCGATGTAGGGCAGCACCGCGCCGAGCACCAGAGCCACGATCGCCACATGGCGCTCCACGTTCCACAACACCGCCGCCAGCACGACCGCGAGGGTCCGGACCGACATCGAGATCACATAGCGGCGCTGCCGGCCGCGTACGTCGTCGGCCAGCCCCTGCCGCGCTCCGGTGATTCGGAAGACCTCCGCATCGCCGTGCTTCCGCATCACGTTCCACCACCTGATCGCCGAGCGGGCTTCCCCCGCTCTGGGACGTACTCAACGTTACGCCGCGCCTGCTGTCGGTTCGAGACCGGGGCACCCTGATGGGTGCCGTCTCCGGCTACGTCAGGGGGCGTATCGGCCCTCCGGCGTGCGCCGTACCCGAAGTGGCCGAACACTGGGAGGGATGTGCATCCCCTCGCCGCGTGTCAGGGAGGCGACATGAACTGGCTATGGGCGATCGTCGTGGGCCTGATCCTGGGTGTGATCGCCAGGGCGATCCTGCCCGGCAAACAGGCCATTCCACTGTGGCTGACCTGCGTCTACGGCATCCTCGGCGCCATTCTGGGCAATGCGGTGGCCGGCTGGATCGGGGTCAGACACACCGAGGGCTTCGACTGGATCCGGCATCTGCTGCAGCTGGCGGGGGCCGTGCTGATCGTCGCGCTGGGTACTCCGCTGTGGCACTCGATCCGCGGTGGCGGACGCAGACGTAGTGCGACCTGAGGGGCGCGACGGCGGTGTGATCCGGTGCGGGACGGCGGCGGCCGATACGACGGCTGGTACCACGGCTGGTACGACGGCGGCGGCCGGTGCGCGTGGTGGACGCGCACCC
>NZ_JBHYVB010000081.1:0-45866 GCF_042750115.1 Streptomyces sp. NPDC059455 | reverse complement strand
CTTCACGGGTCCGTGAAGATCCGCCGGACAGGACCCAGGGGGCTCCCGCGAGCAGACACAGAAATGGCCCGGCCTCTCAGGCAGATTTGCCGTCGATCCGGGCCATGGCATCTTCCGCGCCGTATGCCTGGAGGTATGGCAGCCAGCGCGGGTCCCTATGGCCCGTGCCGATGATCCGCCACGCGAGCCCCGACGGCGGCGCGGGTTGATGGCGCAGCCGCCAGCCGATCTCGGCGACATGGCGGTCCGCCTTGACGTGATTGCAGCGACGGCACGCGGCGACCACGTTCTCCCAGGTGTGCTGCCCGCCACGGCTGCGCGGGATGACGTGATCGACGCTGGTTGCGACGCCACCGCAGTAGGCGCATCGGCCGCCGTCGCGGGCGAACAGGGCGCGGCGGGTGAGCGGGACGGGGCCGCGAAAGGGCACCCGCACAAAGCGCTTCAGCCGGACGACGCTGGGTGCGGGGATCACGCTGGTAGCGCTGTGCATCAGGGCGCCTGAGTCCTCGAGGCTGACGGCTTTGTCATTGAGGACGAGTACGAGCGCGCGGCGGAGCGGTACGACGCCGAGGGGCTCGTACGACGCGTTGAGGACCAGGACATGCGGCACGGGGGCCTCCTTGTACGCCGGCGGCGCGTGGCTCGCGCCGGGACGATCTCCCCCAGTTTCCCCTGAACCCTGGCCGGAACGCCACTATCACCGGGTTAACGGTTGAGAGGCATTTCCGCGTACCGCACGTATACCCTCCGTACGCGGCGGCGACACCGGCCGCTTGACCACCGCCCTGTCGGCCTTCCGGCGCCCCTGCGCACGAGGTGCGCGGGGAGCGGGATACTACCGCGAAGTGGCAAGAATCACGGCCCGCTCCGGATGGTGCCGCCACACGGCCCCCGGCCGGGGCGGAAGGTGGAATTGTCGCCTCCGGACCCGCCCGAACGCGCCCCCTGACCGCGCTCGCGCGCTCTCGAACACAGGAACGGCGCGTCTCGCACCCGGCTACTGTGTGAGAGGTTGCGTGCGCGGGCGATCCGTGTGGGCATGTCGCATACGAAGGGTTTCTGCTGTGTTCTGGTCCGCTGCTCTGGCCGCTGACTCGACGCCTCGTCCCACGACTCTCGACGATGCGCAGAAGAGCGCCACGAACGCCGCGGGCTGGGTGGAGGAGAACTGGTCCACCTGGCTCGGCATCGGGCTGCGCATAGCCCTGATCCTGATCATCGCCTTCGTGCTCCGGTCCGTCGTCCGGCGGGCGATCACCAAGCTGATAGAGCGCATGAACCGCACGGCCCAGGCCGTCGACGGCACCGCGCTCGGCGGGCTGCTGGTGAATGTGGAGCGAAGGCGCCAGCGGTCAGCGGCGATCGGCTCGGTGCTGCGCTCGGTGGCCTCGTTCCTGATCATGGGCACCGCGGGGCTGATGATCCTCGCCGCGCTGGAGATCAATCTGGCGCCGCTGCTCGCCAGCGCCGGGGTCGCGGGGGTGGCGATCGGTTTCGGCGCCCGCAATCTGGTCACCGACTTCCTCTCCGGTGTCTTCATGATCCTCGAGGACCAGTACGGGGTCGGCGACACGGTCGACGCCGGGGTGGCCTCCGGCGAGGTGATCGAGGTCGGTCTGCGCGTCACCAAGCTGCGCGGGGACAACGGCGAGATCTGGTACGTCCGCAACGGCGAGGTCAAGCGGATCGGCAACCTCAGCCAGGGCTGGGCGACGGCCGCGCTCGATGTCCAGGTCCGGGCCGAGGAGGATCTGGAGCAGGTCCGGGCCGTGATCACGCAGGTCGGTGTGGACATGGCCAAGGAGGAGCCGTGGAACGAGCGGCTCTGGGAGCCGATCGAGGTCCTGGGTCTCGACGCCGTCTATCTGGACTCGATGATCGTCCGGGTGTCGGCGCGGACCATGCCCGGCAAGGCGCTCGGCGTCGAGCGGGAACTGCGCTGGCGGATCAAGAAGGCGCTGAACGAGGCGGGCATCCAGCTCGTCGGCCGGCCTCTGGACCCGGAGCTCCAGACCGACGCCATCGATCCGAGCGCCAGCACGGCGGCGCCGTCGGCGCTGGCCAACCCGGACTCGCCGCAGTCGGCGGCGGCCAGCCCGATCGCTCCCGGCGCCGGTCCGGCCGCCGCCCCCTCCGCGACGGTGCCGCCGCCCGCGACGAAGTGAGCGCGGCGGACGCGGCGCGGCGGACATGACGAGGCTCCCGCCCCGAGGAGGGACGGGAGCCTCATGCGAACCGTAAGGAGCTCGGGCCCGTGAGAGCCGTAAGGAGCTCAGCCCCGGCCGCTCAGCGGCGGTGGTGTCCGCCGAACGAGGTGAGGTAGCCGGCCGCGGGCGTGCCCACACCGGTCACGTCGTCATAGCCCACGACCGCGTGGAGCGAGCTGTCCCGGCCGAGGCTGCGCAGCGAGGTCACCAGCCCGTCGGTGTCGTCGTGGCTGTTGACGTAGTCGACCCGGACCACGCCCAGCGAGACACCGGCGCCCAGCGGGTGGTCGGTCACATCGTGGTACGAGGCGGTGCCGTACCGGTCGTACAGCGACGGGTTGGCGAAGCCGATCGGCCGGCCGCCGCGCGCCTGCTGGGCGAGCGCCTGGACACCGGCGATCACGGGCGCGGCCAGCGAGGTGCCGCCGATGCGGTACTCGCCGTACTGGAGCGATCCGTCCGGGAAGGTCTGCGTCTGGCCCACCAGGAAGCCGGTGTTGGGGTCGGCCACGGCCGCGACGTCCGGGGTCACCCGCTGCTTGGCGGTGCCGCCGTTGGCCTGGGCGAGCGCGTCCGGGACCACGCCGCGCTGGTAGAAGGGCTGGGCGACGGTCTTGCTGGTGCCGCCTCCGGCGCCGGAGGTGTACGCGCCGGGCAGCGCGTCCCAGTTGGTGCCGTCGGCCGAGAGGGTGGCCTTGGTGGTGCCCCAGCCGGTCTCCCACTGGTACTTTCCGCCCTTGCCGACGGCCAGGGAGGTGCCGCCGACCGCCGTCACCCACGCCGAGTTGGCCGGGGTGTCGACCTGCTTGGTGCCGGTGGACGCCACGTTGTCGCCGTTGTCACCGGAGGAGAAGTAGAAGCCGATGCCCTCGACCGCGCCCTGCTGGAAGATCTGGTCGTAGGCGGCGGCCACGTCCGGCGTCTCGTTGGCCTCCACATCGCCCCAGGAGTTGGAGACGATGTCGGCCAGCCGGTTGTCGACGACCTTGGCGAGCGAGTCGAGCAGATCGTCGTCGGTGCAGGAGGCTCCGCCGACGTAAGCGATGTCGGCCGCGGGCGCCACCGCGTGCACCGCCTCGACGTCGAGGGTCTCCTCGCCGTACCAGCCGCTCGCGTCGCACTCCTCGGTGTACCGGTAGTCGGCCGGCAGCACCTGCGTCAACTGGCCCTTGCGGTAGCCCGGGTCGCCGTTGCGCTTGGCGTACTGGGCGGCGTCCGCGGCGATCGTGGGCGAGGCGAAGGCGTCGGTGATGGCCACGGTGACGCCCTTACCGGTGTTGCGGCTCTTGGCGCCGTAGGCGGCGCGCAGCTGCTTGCCGGTGTACCCCTTGATCGCGTACGGCTGCTTGGCGCCGTAGGCCGAGGGCAGGCTCCGGTCGGTCCGGGAGCCGTAGTAAGAGGAGAACGGCCCGGCGTTCTTGAAGACCGGTCCGGGGGGCGGGAGGGTCTCGTCGTGCTTGGCCCGCTTGGGCGCGTTGTCCAGGCCGACGACGGTCAGCACGGCGCCGTGGAGCGAGGCGGGCACGGTGGCCGCGTTCGACGGCGCCCGGTAGACCTTGCCGTCCTTGGTGTAGTTGTGCAGCTGGGTGCCGAACGCCCTTTCGGCGGCGGAGACTTCGCCGGTGACCGACAGATAGTGCTGGTTGCCACCGGTGACTTCGAGCCCGGCGCCCTTCAACCAGGCGGTCACGGTGTCCTTCTGCTGCCGTGTCGGTCCGAAACGTGCCTCGGTCTGCCGGGCCGACAGGAACTTGGCGTAGTCCGGCGAGGAGGGGTCGGACACGGCCTTGGCGTAGTCGGCCAGCCCCTTGGCATCCCGTCCGGCCAGATAGACGCGCGCGGTGACCTTATTGCCGTCATCGGTCGCGCCGCGGTCCGAACGCGCCGTCGCCCAGGCGGGCTTGGTGCCGTTCAGGGTGTCACGGCCGTGCGGTGCGGAGTCGGCCTGGGCCGTGGGTATGCCGAGCGCCAGCGCACCGGCCACCAACGGCAGCGCCGCCGCCAACCCCAGGGCCGTGCGTTTTCTGGAACGGGCCGTGCGCTCCCGGGAAGAAATAGATCTCACCTAGCCCCCTTGCGATTCGAGTCGTCGCATGACAGTGGGGGCTGACGATCACAGGCACCCCACCGGAGGCCACTCTTACGGTGACTTGTCCATGCCAGGTACATGGATGATCCATCTCTTCGCCAAGAACCCGCCAAGGAAAGCCCGCCTTTGACCCATTGACGCCGCCCCGGTCCGCCCCCTAGCTTGCTATTCATCAATAGGAAACTTTCTTAACAGAGTGAGACGGGGGCACCACCATGGCCGCATCACCCGGCAGCAATACGCAGGGCGGCACACCCGGGACCCCCCGCGTCCTCCGCGCCATGAACGACCGCGCCGCACTGGAGCTGCTGGCCGCCCACGGACCGCTCACCCGGACCCGGCTCGGGGAGCTGACCGGGCTGTCCAAGCCCACCGCCTCCCAGCTGCTGACCCGCCTGGAGTCCGTCGGCCTGGTCCGCACCACCGGGAACGTCACCGGACGCCCGGGGCCCAACGCGCAGCTGTACGAGATCGATCCGGCCGCCGCCCATGTGGCCGCGCTCGCCGTGGACCAGGAGGGCATCACCGCCGCCGTCGCCGACATCACCGGCCAGGTGGTCGGTGAACACCGGGTGACGGCCCCGGCGAGCGACGCGAGCGTGACCAACCGGACCGGGGAGCTGGTCGCCGAGGCGGTGGACGGAGCGCTGGCCGCCGCCGGGCTCGGCCGGAGCGATCTGCACTCCACCGTGATCGGCACCCCCGGCGCGCTCGACCCGCGCACCGGGACGCTGCGCTACGCCCCGCATCTGCCCGGCTGGCAGTCCCGCACCCTGCGGGACGACCTGGCCGAGGTGCTGCACACGCCGATCGTCATCGAGAACGACGTCAACCTCGCCGCCATCGCCGAACAGCACCACGGCACCGCCCAGGACTTCGACGACTTCGCGCTGGTCTGGGCCGACGAGGGGGTCGGCGCGGCCATCGTGCTCCACGGCACCCTGCTGCGGGGTGCCACCGGCGGGGCCGGGGAGATCGGCTACATGCCGCTGCCGGGCGCCCCGCTGGCCCGGGGCGGACCGGACGCCGCCGCCCGGCCGGACGGGGGCGGGGGGTTCCAGAAGCTGGTCGGCTCGCCCGCCGTCGTGGAGCTCGCCCGCGACCACGGGATCGACGCGCCCACGGCCACCAAGGCGCTCGCCACCGCGCTGCGCACCCCCGGCCCGGGTGACGAGGTGCTGACCGAGCTGGCCCGCCGGCTGGCCACCGGGCTGGCCTCCGTCGTCGCCGTGGTCGACCCGGAGCTGGTCGTCCTTTCGGGTGAGGTCGCACAGGCCGGCGGGGACCGGCTGCGTCAGCTGGTCGAGGCCGAGATGACCGGTCTCGCGCTGCCCCGGCCGCAGCTGCGGATCAGTGAGATCGAGGGGGATCCGATTCTCATCGGCGCGCTGCGGACGGCGGTCGCCGATGCCCGCCAGACCGTTTTCGACACCGCCCGGTTCGACGCCTGAGTCACCGGGCGCCGCTCCACCGCCCCATACGTCCTCTCTTCCCCTCTGTCCGTTCTCCCCCTCTGTCCGTTCTCCCCTTTGCCCGCTATCCCCTTTGCCCCCTCTCCCCTTTGTCCGTTGTCCGGCGCCCCTCACCGCCGCTTCCCCTGCCGTCCCCCTTGTACCGCAGTAAAGGAAGTCTGCCCATGGCACGAAAACTGGCCGCTCTCGCCGCAGCACTGAGCGCCGGCGCCCTACTCCTCACGGGCTGCGCCAATCCCAGTACCGGCAGCGCCGAGGACGATCCGACCAAACCCGTCACGCTGAAGTTCTGGCACGGCTGGTCGGAGGACAGCGAGGTCAAGGCGATCGATGCCAGCATCGCCCGGTTCGAGAAACTCCACCCCAATATCAAGGTGAAGGCCACCGGGAATGTCACCGACGCCACCGTGAACCAGGCGCTGCGGGCGGGCGGTGGCGACGCCCCCGATGTCGTCTCCTCCTTCACCACCAACAATGTGGGGCAGTACTGCTCCTCCGGGATGTGGGTGGACCTCGATCCGTTCATGAAGAAGACCGGCCTGGACAAGACCAAGGTCTTCCCGAAAACGCTGCTGGACTACACGAGCTATCAGGGCGCCCAGTGCGCCCTCCCGCTGCTCGCCGACGCGTACGGCATGTACTACAACAAGGACGCCTTCGCCGAGGCGGGCATCAAGCGGCCGCCCCGCACCATGTCGGAGCTGCGGCGCGACGCCGTGAAGCTGACCAAGCGCACCAAGAGCGGCGGCTATGAGCGGGTGGGCTTCATGCCCAATTTCCGGCTCTACCAGAACAGCCCGGACCGGTTCCTCGCCCAGTGGGGCCCTAAGTACTTCGACAAGGACGGCAAGGCGCGGCTGGCGAAGGACAAGGCGGCCAAGGAGTTCTACGCCACTACCGGGGAGCTGATGCGGAGCCAGGGCGGCTATGGCCCGCTGGAGACGTTCCGTACCTCCTTCGGCGATGAGATGTCGTCCCAGAACGCCTTTCTCACCGGAAAGCTCGCGATGCACATGGACGGCGAATGGCGCGGGCTCTTCATGAAGGGCGCGAAGTTCAAATGGAGCACCGCCCCGCTGCCCGTGCCCGACGACCGGCCCGAGACCTATGGCCGGGGCTATCTCACCGGCACCGTGGTCGGCATCGCGCACAGCAGCACCCACCAGAACGCCGCGTGGGAGCTGGTGAAGTTCCTGACCGCCAACACCGATCAGGTGGTCGCCTTCGCCAACGCCATTCACAATGTGCCGTCCACCAAGGCCGCACTCACCTCCCCGAAGCTGGACTCGGATCCCACCTTCCGGGCCTTCCTCGATATCGCGCAGAACCGCTACAGCACCGCCCTGCCGCCCTCGATCAACGGTGGTCAGTACGTCACCTCGCTGCAGGACTTCTCCTACGGCGTCGAGGCGGGCAAGGCGCACGATCTGGACGCGGGGCTACGAAAACTCGATGACGAGATAGACGCCGACAATCTCCAGGCACAGAACTGACGGAGTGCGATATGGCCACCTTGACGAACGCCCCCGCCCTGCGCCGTAAAGCCCGGCGCGAGCGGCTGCGCACCCTCGGTTTTCTCTCCCCCTGGCTGGTCGGCTTCACCGTCTTCTTCGGCTATCCGCTGGTCGCCACCGTCTACTTCTCCTTCATGCACTACAACCAGATCGAGGCCCCGACCTTTGTGGGGCTGCGCAACTGGCGCTATGTGCTGGAGCAGATGCCGCTGTTCGGACCGGCGCTGTGGAACACGCTCTGGCTGGTCGTGGTCATGGTGGCGCTGCGGGTCGTCTTCGGCCTGGGAATCGGGCTGCTGGTCACCAAAGTGAAGTCCGGGGTGGGATTCTTCCGCACCGCTTTCTATCTGCCATATCTCGCCCCTCCGGTGGCGGCCACCGTCGCCTTCGTCTTCCTGCTCAATCCCGGTACCGGCCCGGTGAACGACATTCTCGGCGGCATCGGGATCCACGCGCCGAACTGGTTCAACGACCCGGCCTGGGCCAAGCCGTCCCTCGTACTGCTCTCCCTGTGGGGCATCGGGGATCTCATGGTCATCTTCATGGCGGCCCTGCTGGACGTCCCCAAGGAGCAGTACGAGGCGGCCGACCTGGACGGCGCCGGGGCGTTCCACAAGTTCCGCTATGTGACCTGGCCGTCGATCACCCCGATCGTGATGTTCGCGGTCGTGACGGGTGTCGTCCAGACCATGCAGTACTACACCCAGGCGCTGGTCGCCGGAAAGCTCGCCTCCGGGGTCAGCGTCGGGCCCGGATCGGTCATCCAGCCCGGCTACCCCGACCATTCCACGCTCACCGTGCCGCAGCTCGTCTATTCGCTCGGCTTCCAGAACTTCAACACCGGAGCCGCCTGCGTGCTCTCGCTCGTGCTGTTCGCGATCGCGATGGCCGTGACGACGCTGCTGATGCGCAAGCGTACCGGGCTGCTGTCGGCCGATGACTGAGCCGAGGACTGAGAGGACCGATTCACCATGACCGCCACCACCGCCCTCTCGGCGCCGTCCGCGCCCGCGCGCCCCGCCGCCGGACGCTCCCCCGCCCCCGCCGCCCGCCGCCGCGCCGCACTGCACTGGATCGCCGTGCACACGGTCGCCATCGCCGCCGCGCTCTTCTTCATCCTGCCCTTCGTCTTCGTCTTCCTGACCTCGGTGATGAGCGACGGCCAGGCGCTGAGCGGCGACCTGTGGCCCACCGAATGGAAATGGTCGAATTACGTCGATGTCTTCAACACCCCGGGCTTCCTGGACTGGTGGCGCAATTCGCTGATGTACGCCGGGCTCGGCACCCTCTTCACCGTCTGTTCCTCCATTCCGGTGGCCTACGCCCTGGCCAAATTCCGCTTCCGCGGCCGCCGCGCCGCCATGATCCTGGTCATCTCCACGATGATGCTGCCGCCGCAGGTGATCGTGATACCGATGTATCTGGTCTGGGCCCAGCAGCTGCATCTGTCGGGTTCGCTGTGGCCACTGATCATCCCGATGGCGTTCGGCGACGCGTACTCCATCTTCCTGCTGCGCCAGTTCCTGCTGACGATTCCCCGGGAGTACCTGGAGTCGGCGAAGGTGGACGGCAGCGGCGAATTCGGCACGCTGCTGCGCATCGTGATCCCGATGGCCAAGCCGGGGATCGCGGCCGTCGCGCTGTTCCAGTTCTTCTACTGCTGGAACGACTACTTCGGCCCGCAGATCTACGCCTCGCAGAATCCGGGCGCCTGGACGCTCAGTTACGGCCTGGAGAGCTTCAAGACCGCGCACAGCGTCAACTGGAATCTGACGATGGCCGCGACCCTGCTCGTCATGGCCCCCGTCATCATCGTCTTCTTCTTCGCTCAGAAAGCCTTCGTCGAAGGCGTCACACTGACAGGAGTCAAGGGTTGAAGCTCGCAGTCGTGGGGGGTGGGTCCACCTACACCCCCGAACTCATCGACGGATTCGCCCGGTTGCGGGACGTGCTCCCGCTGGAGGAGCTCGTCCTGGTGGACCCGGCGGCCGACCGGCTGGAGCTGGTCGGCGGGCTGGCGCGAAGGATCTTCGCCAAGCAGGGCCACCCGGGCACCATCTCCTGGACCGACGACCTGGACGCGGGCGTGGACGGCGCGGACGCGGTCCTGCTGCAGCTGCGCGTCGGCGGCCAGGCCGCGCGGAACCAGGACGAGACCTGGCCGCTGGAGTGCGGCTGTGTCGGCCAGGAGACCACCGGCGCGGGCGGGCTGGCCAAGGCGCTGCGCACGGTCCCGGTGGTGCTGGACATCGCCGAGCGGGTGCGCCGCCGCAACCCCGACGCCTGGATCGTGGACTTCACCAACCCGGTCGGGATCGTGACCCGGGCGCTGCTCACGGCCGGGCACCGGGCGGTCGGCCTGTGCAATGTGGCCATCGGCTTCCAGCGGAAGTTCGCCAAGCTGCTGGGCGTGGCCCCCGGCGAGGTGACGCTGGAGCACGTCGGCCTCAACCACCTCACCTGGGAGCGCGCGGTGCGCGTCGGCGGCACCGACGGCGAGGATGCGCTGCCCAAGCTGCTCGCGGAGCACGGCGAGGCGATCGCCGAGGACCTGCGGATGCCGCGCACGCTGGTCAGCCGGCTCGGCGTCGTCCCCTCCTACTATCTGCGCTACTACTACCAGCACGACGTGATGGTGCGGGAGCTGCGCAGCAAGCCGTCCCGGGCGGCGGAGGTCGCGGCGATCGAGCGGGAGCTGCTGGAGATGTACGGCGATCCGGCGCTGGACGAGAAGCCCGAGCTGCTCGGCAAGCGCGGCGGTGCGTTCTACTCGGAGGCGGCGGTCGATCTGACCTCGTCCCTGCTGGGCGACACCGGCGAGGTGCGGATCGTCAATACGTTCAACGAGGGCACGCTGCCCTTCCTGCCGGACGACGCGGTGATCGAGGTCCCGGCGGCCGTCAACGCGCAGGGCGCGAAGCCACTGCCCGTGCGCCCCCTCGAGCCCCTGTTCGCCGGTCTGGTCGCGAATGTCACCGCGTATGAACACCTGGCGCTGGAGGCGGCGTTGAAGGGCGGTCGGGAACGGGTCTTCCAGGCGCTGCTGTCCCACCCCCTCATCGGCCAGATCGAATACGCCGAGAAGCTGACCGACGACCTCATCGCGCACAACCGGGAGCATCTGGCGTGGGCCTGACCCAGTCCGTATCGACCCCCTCTCCTTCCCCTTCGTCTTCCTCCCCCTCGTCCGCTTCCCCGCCGGACGGGTCGGTGCTGGCGATCGACGCGGGCAACAGCAAGACGGATGTGGCACTCATCGGCCCGGACGGCTCCGTCCTCGGCGCGGCCCGCGGCGGCGGCTTCCGGCCGCCCGTCGTGGGCGCCGAGCAGGCCGTCGGCTCGCTCGCGCCGCTGGTGGAGGAGGTGGCGCGGCAGGCGGGCCGGTCCGGTCCACCGTCCGCGGGGCATGTCTCGGCCTGTCTGGCCAACGTCGATCTGCCCAGCGAGGAGGAGGAGTTGACGGGCGTCCTGGCCGAGCGCGGCTGGGGCGCCACCGTCACGGTCGCCAATGACACCTTCGCCCTGCTGCGGGCCGGGGTCGGGGACGACGGCGAGCCGACCGGCGTCTCCGTGGTCTGCGGCGCGGGCATCAACTGCGCCGGGATCGGTCACGGCGGCCGGGTGGCCCGCTTCCCCGCCATCGGCCGGATCTCCGGCGACTGGGGCGGCGGGGGCTATCTGTCGGAGGAGGCGCTGTGGTGGGCGGCGCGGGCGGAGGACGGCCGCGGCGAGCCGACCGAACTGGCCCGCGCCCTGCCCGCGCGCTTCGGCCTCACCACCATGTACGAGCTGATCGAGGCGCTGCATCTGGGCCGTCTGGAGTCGGGGCGGCGGCATGAGCTGACGCCGGTGCTCTTCGCGGTGGCCGGGGCCGGCGACGAGATCGCGCGGGCGATCGTCGACCGCCAGGCGGAGGAAGTGGTGACCATGGCGGTGGTCGCCCTCGGCCGGCTCGATCTGCTGGGCGAGGAGACCCCGGTGGTGCTGGGCGGCGGAGTGCTCGCGGCCCGCCATCCGCTGCTGGACGACCGGATCCGCGCACTGCTCGCGGAGCGCGCCCCGAAGGCCGAGCCGCGGGTGGTCACCGCACCGCCGGTGCTCGGCGCCGCGCTGCTGGGCCTGGACCGCACCGGCGCGCCGGAATCGGCGTACGCCCGGCTGCGCGCGCACTACGCCCCGGCCGATGACACCGCCCCGGCCGACGACGACGCCGCAGCTGATAACGCGGAAAGTGGAACCGAAAGTCCTTCCGAAGCGTAATGAAAAGGGGAGGGAAGATCGCGATCCGAACAAGATCCAGGCTCGACCGGTGACCTCTCCTGGCGCCGCGGTCCATACTGCTGCGACACCGACCGCGACACCATCCAGGAATCCGGGCCAAGGGGGAGGTCTTGTGTCATACCCGCCGACCACCGGCAGAGCCGCACCGCCGCCCGCGCCCGCGGCCCCGCCGCGGACCGCGTGGGCTGAGGGGCTCGACCGGGCGCGGGCGGCGGCGACGACCGAGCCCGGCCGGCTGCGCGTCATCGGGGCGGTGCTGGCCGCGCTGGTGATCGCGTTCGGCGCGGTCACGGCCTGGCAGGTCTCCGACCGGCAGACCGCGGCGGACGCCGTGGCCGAGCGCAGCCAGCCGCTGAGCGCCGACGCGGCGCAGATCTACCGCTCCCTCGCCGACGCCGACACCACGGCCACCGGAGGCTTCCTGGCGGGCGGCCAGGAGCCTCCCCAGGTCCGGCAGCGGTTCGTGCGGGACATCGACACCGCGTCCAAGCTGCTGGTGCGGGCCGCGGCCAATACGGAGGGCTCGTCCTCCGCCCGCGACGAGATACAGAAGATCAACCAGCTGCTGCCGGTCTACACGGGTCTGATCGACTCCGCGCGCGCCAACAACCGTCAGGGGCTGCCGCTGGGCGGCGCGTATCTGCGCTATGCCAACGACACCATGCGCGACAAGCTGCTGCCCGCCGCCGGCAGGCTCTACCAGGCGGAGACCGCCCGTCTCGGGGAGGACTACGAGGACGCCGAGGCATGGCCGTGGGTGGCGATCGCCACCGGCCTGGTCGCCCTGGGCGCGCTGGGCTGGGCCCAGCGCCGTGAGTTCCAGCGGACCAACCGGGTGCTCAGCCGAGGCCTGCTCACCGCCACGGCCGCCTCCACGGTGGTGATGCTGTGGCTGGTGGTCGGCCACGCGGTCGCCAGCACCCAGCTCAGCGACTCCAACGACCACGGGGCGAAGTCCCTCCAGGTGCTCAACGAGGCGCGGATCGACTCCCTGCGGGCCCGCGCCGACGAGAACCTGACCCTGGTGGCCCGCGGCGCGGTCGTCGTGGACAAGGACGGAGCCAACAAGGGCAAGGACGCCTACGAGGTCAGCTACGGCTCGCGGATGTCCACGCTCGTGGGCAAGGCGTCCGGCGACCGTCCCTCGGACGGCAGCCTGCTGGACAAGGCGCGCGCCCTCGCGGACGACGACGAGGGCCGCGAGCCGGTGGAGAAGGCCGGCGACCGGGTCCACGAGTGGCAGGTGCGGCACAAGGCCGCCCGCGCCGCCGACGACGGGGGCGACTACAAGACGGCGCTGACGAAGGTCATCGGCGCCGAGGACAGCACGGGCGAGTCCTTCGACGCGGTGGACAGCCAGCTGGCCAAGGCCCTCGACCACGAGCAGCGGGAGTTCCAGCAGGCCGCCGACGACGGACGCGGCGCGTTCACCGCCATGGCGCTGGGCGCCGGGGTGCTGGCCGTGCTGGGAGCCGCGGGAGCGGTGCTGGGCATAGGCCGCAGACTGTCGGAGTACCGATGAGGACGATGGGGGGCGGAAGCATGCGATCGCTGCGATCGGCCGCCGCGGTGACGGTATGCGCCCTGGGCGTGGCCACGGCCATCGCGGTCCCGGCGATGATGGACGACGGCGGGGACGGCGAAGCCAAGGGCGGCGCGCGGCAGCCGCATACGGTGCGGACCGGCGCCGAGGCCGCGGCGGCGGACAGCTGCCGCGATCCCGAGGCGAGCCTGCGCCCGTCCAGCGCGAGCGGCCCGGCCATCAAGCGGATCAAGAACCGTGAGGTCAACGGGCACAAGCTCAACAAGCTGATCGCCGGCGTCGACCAGAACAGCTACCGCTGGGGATACCGCGATCCGGCCACCGGCGACCTCACCGGCTTCGACATCGACCTGGTGCGCGCCATCGCCGACGACATCTTCGGCGATCCGGACGCGGTCATCTTCCGCACCATACCCACCAGTCAGCGGATCAAGGCCCTGCAGCAGGGCAAGGTCGACGTCGTGGTGCGCACCATGACCATCAACTGCGACCGGATCAAGGACGTGGCGTTCTCCACCGCGTACTTCCAGGCCGGGCAGCAGGTGCTGGTCCCCGACGACTCGTCCATCACCGGCTACAACAAGACCCTGCGCGGCAAGAAGGTGTGCACCGCGCAGGGTTCCACCGCCGAGGCCGAGCTGGACAAGCCCGACACCGGGGCCGAGCATCTGGGCGCGATCAAGGTGAAGCCCGTCCCCAACCAGCTGGACTGCCTGGTCAGACTGCAGCTCGGCCAGGTGGACGCGGTGATCACCGACAACGCGCTGGCGGCCGGCCAGGCGGCCCAGGACCCCTCCGTCAAGCTGGTCGGCTCGCGATTCACCGATGAGTTCTACGGCGTGGCGATGAACAAGGACGACGACGACCTGGTACGCCGGGTCAACAAGGTTCTGGAGAACTACCGCCAGGGCGGGGCGGGCAGCCCCTGGATGCAGGCCTACCAGAAGTGGCTCGCCAAGGACTTCAGCACGGCGCAGGAGAACCCGACGCCGCCCGCCCCCGAATACAAGGACTAGCGCGGACAAGGACCAGAGCGGACAAGGACTTGCGCGGACGAGGACCCGCGCGCCCGAGCACGACGGACCCGGACACATCGGGTGAGAGCAAGGATCACGGAACGGCAAGGATTAGCACCCGCCTCACACGCGTAGGGATGACGCAGCAGACGGATCACATAACGGTTACGGACATGGAGAGGTGATCGATGGGGGTCCCGGGACCCTTCCCCAGTTTCGCGGGGGCACCCGACGGCCCGGTCATGGGCCGGGAGGAGGTGGACCGCGCACTGGCGAAGCTCGCCGCCGAACACGAGGCGATCGAGTCCTCGCTGCTCGCCCTCCAGGACCACGCGGGCAGAAGGCTTCTCGAGGGCGCCGAGCTCACGGGCGTCACCAAGGACCGCTGGTCCACCACCGAGCAGGCCATCTCTCTCCTGTGGAGCTACTTCGACGCGTACACCGAGGCCCTCACCCGGGCCCGTGAGGTGCGCTCCCGTCACCGCTGGCCGACGCAGGACGAGCTGGCCGAGCTCACCGAGCTGCTGTGCGGCACGGCGATCACCCTGCCCAGCAGTGCCACCCTCGGCGGTTCGCCGCTGCTCAGCGAGGAGTTGGGGCTGGACCGGCTGGTCGACCGGATGAACCGCTGGTACGCGGAGGCCATCGACGTCATCGTCAGCGCCGACGCCATATGGTCCGCGCTGCCCGCCCGGATCGACATGCTCTCCGCCGAGCTGCACCGCACCCGTTCGCTCGCCCACTCCGTGGGGGTCCGGCCCGGTGAGCACCCCTCGGGGGACGATCTGGAGCAGATCACCGCCGAGCTGACCGCGCTGCGCGCCGAAGTGGTCTCCGATCCGCTGGCCTTCTGGAAACCGGCCAGCGGCAGCTCCGCGCCCGGCGGCGGCAGCCCCGACACCGAGCGCTATGACCGCGCCGCCCGCGCCCTGGAGGATGTGCGCCGGGAGATCGAGGCGGTCCTGGATGTGCGGCAGGACGCCGAGCGGCGGCTGATGCGGCTGCGGGATGTGCTGTCCCGCGCCGATCGCACCCTGGCGGAGGCGCGCCAGGCGCGCGGTGAGGTGCTCGCGAAGATCGCGGCATCGGAGGTTCCGGCCGTCAGCGGCCCGCCGACCGTGCTGCACGAGCAGCTGGTCGCCGCCGCCGACTATCGCAGGCGCTCGCAGTGGCACCGGCTGTCGCCGCTGCTGGAGAGCCTGGAGCAGCGCGCCGACGACGAGCTGCTGCGGGCCCGCGAGTCGTTGACCGCGGTCACCGCGCCGCTCGCGGTCCGCGCCGAGCTGCGCGGCCGGCTCGACGCGTACAAGGCGAAGGTCGCCCGCCATGGCATGGCGGAGGATCCGTTCCTGGTGGAGCGGTATGACGTGGCCCGCCGGATGCTGTGGAGCGCCCCGTGCGATCTGCGGGCGGCCGAGCAGGCCGTGCTGCGCTACCAGCAGGCGGCGGCCGAGGCCCTGGTGCCACGCCAGACGGGCCCGGCCGGGCAAGGCATCGAGGGAGGCACGGAATGAATGCGGCGGTCGTCGCCTGCCAGCGGCGTGACTGCGGCGGGTCCTACGAGGACGTGGGCGGAGGCGAGCTGTACTGCGATGTCTGCGGTATGGCCCCGGTCGTCTCACCGCAGGGGATGGTGGCCTCACCGCCCACCGGGATCACCGGCCAGGCCGGGCCGGGGGGAAGTTCCTCGTCCCGGAGCGAGGGCTCGTCGGCGCGGAGCGGACGTTCCTCGGCACGGAGCGGGGATGCCTCGGCACGGAGCGCGGGTTCCTCGGCACGAAGCGCGGGTTCCTCGGCGACCGGCTGGGACTCCTCGTCCGGCGCCTCGGGCCGGTCGCGTTCGGCACGCTCCTCCCCGTCCCGGCGCTCGGTGTCCGGGCGGCTGTCCCGCTCCATGTCCGGGCGGACCTCGTCCCGTTCGGTCTCGGTGCGCAGCTCCCGCTCCGCCACCTCGGCCTCCTCGGGGCGGAACGCCCTGGGCGCCGGTCTGGTCAGCGTCCCCGATGTGCCGCGCCCCGATCCGCGGACGGCGGTGCTGGCGGACCCCGAGGTCCCCGAGCGCAAGCGGTTCTGCAGCCGTGGGGACTGCGGTGCCCCGGTGGGCCGCGCCCGCGGCGAACGGCCGGGCCGTACGGAGGGGTTCTGCACCAAGTGCGGCCATCCGTACTCGTTCGTACCGAAGTTGAACTCCGGTGACATCGTCCACGGCCAGTACGAGGTCGCGGGCTGTCTGGCGCACGGCGGGCTCGGCTGGATCTATCTGGCCATCGACCGCGCGGTGTCGGACCGCTGGGTGGTCCTCAAGGGCCTGCTGGACACGGGTGACGAGGAGGCGCTGGCGGCCGCCGTCTCCGAGCGCCGCTTCCTCGCCGAGATCGAGCACTCCAACATCGTCCGGATCTACAACTTCGTCGAGCACCTCGACCAGCGCACCGGCAGCCTCGACGGCTACATCGTCATGGAGTACGTGGGCGGCAAGTCCCTGAAGGACATCGCCAACGCCCGCCGCACCACGGAGGGCCGCCGCGATCCGCTGCCGGTGGAGCAGGCGTGCGCCTACGGCATCGAGGCACTGGAGGCGCTCGGCCATCTGCACAGCCGCAATCTGCTCTACTGCGACTTCAAGGTCGACAACGCCATTCAGCAGCAGGACCAGCTCAAGCTGATCGACATGGGCGCGGTCCGGCGGATGGACGACCACGACAGCCCCATCTACGGCACGGTCGGCTATCAGGCCCCCGAGATCTCCGAGTCCGGCCCGTCGGTCTCCTCCGACCTCTACACGGTGGCGCGCACCCTGGCCGTGCTCACCTTCGACTTCCAGGGCTATACGAACGTCTACGTGGACAGCCTGCCGGACCCCGAGCACATCGAGGTCTTCCGGCGCTATGAGTCCTTCTACCGGCTGCTGGTGCGGGCCACCGACCCCGACCCGGGGCGCCGCTTCGCCTCCGCGCGGGAGATGGCCGACCAGCTGACCGGGGTGCTGCGGGAGGTCGTGGCGCTGCAGACCGGGCGGCCGAGGCCGGCCCTGTCCACGCTCTTCGGGCCGGAACCACGCGTCGTGGACACCGAGTTGTTCGCCGACGACGGAAAGGATCCGTCCCTGCTGGGCGCCCGGTCCGTCGGCGGCGGCAGCACCGCGCCCCTCATCCCCGCACAGCGCCCACCGGGCCCGCTCGCCCTGCCGCTGCCCGCCATCACCACACTGGACGGACGGGCCACCGCGCTGGCGCTCCCGGTGCCGCTGGTGGACTCCGACGACCCCAACGCCGGGTTCCTGGCCGGTCTGCTGGCCGCCGACCCCGCCGAGGTGAGCGCCGCGCTGCGGACCGCGCCCGTGGACTCGATCGAGCTGCGGCTGCGCCGGGTGCGCGCCCAGCTGGAGCTGGCCGAGGAGCATGACGCGGGCGTCGCGCTCACCGGTCTGGAGGCCGCGTACAGCGACGACTGGCGGATCGTCTGGTACCGGGGGCTGCACGCGTTGGCCACCGGTGACCGCGAGACGGCCGCGCTCTCCTTCGACGCCGTCTACGACGCGTTCCCCGGCGAGCCCGCGCCGAAGCTGGCGCTCGGCGTCTGCGCCGAGGTGCTGGGCCAGTTGGACAACGCGGCGGAGTACTACCGGCTGGTCTGGGCCACCGACCCGAGCTTTGTGAGCGCCGCCTTCGGCCTCGCCCGGGTCCTGCTGTGCGCCGGGGACCGCCCGGGCGCGGTGCGGGCCCTTGAGTCGGTGCCGGAGTCCTCGATCCACTACACGGCGGCGCGGGTCGCCGCCGTACGGGCCCGGCTGCGCCAGCGCGCCCCGTACGACGCCCTGCTGAGCGATCTGACGGCCTCGGCCGTCCAGGTCGAGCGGCTGGGCGAGTTCGGTCTGGACGCGGTGCGGCGCGAGCGGCTGCGTACGGAGGTCCTGGGCAGCGCCCTGGATTGGGTACTGTCCGGCAGCAGCGGAGCGCCCCCGGGACACAACAGACCGCCTCTGCTCGGCAGCAACCTGGACGAGCGCGGGCTGCGCTTCGGATTGGAGCGCTCGTACCGTGTACTCGCCAGACTCGCCCAGCGAGGCGAGGAGAGGATCGAACTGGTGGAGCGGGCCAACCGTTTCCGCCCCAGGACGTGGGTGTGATCGATGTCGCAGATGCCGCAGCCGCCGCAGCTGTCAGCCTGCCCGACCTGTGATGAGCCGCCGCAGGCGGGGGACAGATACTGCGATCAGTGCGGTGCCGATCTGACGGTGGCGGCCGCCCTGGCAGCGGAGGCCGCACTGTCGGCGGAGGCGATCGCCGACCGGTCGCAGGCGCACGGCGACCGGTCGGAAGCGCACGGCGACCTGCCGGTGCCGCCGCGGGTGAACGGGGCGGCGCGGTCCACCCACCCGGAGCCGGAGCCGGACGACTACGAGCTGGCCGCCCCGACCTCCGGCGGGTACGGCCAGGTGGCCGACCCGCGGGCCGCGGCAACGCTCGGCGCGCCCGAGGCACCCGGCGAGTCCGGCATCCACCCGGAGACCAACGCGAGTACGCACACCAGCGCGGCGAGCAGCACGGGCAGCGGGACCGGCACCGGGGCGGACCCCCGGCTGCCCGGCGACGAGCACCGCCCCCGGTGCGCCGCGTGCCAGGAGGGCACCATCGACCAGGACGGATACTGCGAGCGCTGCGGACACGCCCAGGCACGGACACGCGACCATATGGAGAGCGAGTTGGAGGGAGTCGCGGCGGCCAGCGACCGGGGGCTGCGCCACCACCGCAACGAGGACGCGTTCTCGGTGTCCACCTCCGCGCTGCCCGACGGCTCACCGGTCACGGTCGCCGTGGTGTGCGACGGGGTCTCCTCGGCCACCCGCCCCGACGAAGCATCGGCCGCCGCGGCCCATGCCGCGAGTCAGGCCCTGCGGGCCTCGCTGCCCCGCGGCGCCCACCCCCAGCAGGCCATGAACGAGGCGATCATCGCCGCCGCCGACGCGGTCAACTCCCTGGCCCTGGACACCGGTGCGGCCGCCCCCCACCACGAGGGGCAGCGCCATCAGAACGCACCGGCGTGCACCATCGTCAGCGCCGTCGTCACCAGCGACATCCTCACCATCGGCTGGGTCGGGGACAGCCGCGCCTACTGGGTCCCCGACGACCGTACGACCCCGCCCGCGCGGCTCACCGAGGACGACTCCTGGGCGGCCCAGATGGTGGCCGCGGGGCTGATGTCGGAGGCGGAGGCGTACGCGGACGAGCGCGCCCACGCCATCACCGGCTGGCTCGGGGCGGACGCCTATGAGCTGGAGCCCCACACCGCCTCGTACAAGCCGGACCGGCCGGGCGTCGTGGTGGTGTGCACCGACGGGCTGTGGAACTACGCCGAATCGGCGGAGCAGATGGCCCACGCGGTGCCGCCGGACGCCCGCGCCCGGCCGCTGAACAGCGCGCAGTTCCTGGTCGGGTACGCCCTGGACGGCGGGGGCCACGACAACGTAACAGTGGCGGTCGTGCCGTTCCCCGCCGTCCCGGGCCGGGCAGGATCCGCCTGACGGTCGCCAAGGAGCGGATGACATGGCCCACTTCTCCACACCCGATGCGCCGCGGTTCTCGGTCGAGGTCTACCAGAACGAGTACCTCCCCGAGGGAGGTCGCGAGGTGAACGCGATCATCACCGTCACCTCGGCCGGCGGCGGGGCCACGGCAGTGCCGCCGATACCCGTCCCCGCCCACGGTGGGTACGAGGACGCTCCCGGCGCGTACGACAGCGCGTCCGGCCCCGGCGGCGGCTCGCCCCGCGCGGCCGTGGTGATCATGGTGGACTGCTCCGGCTCCATGGACTATCCGCCGACGAAGATGCGCCACGCACGGGACGCGACCGCCGCCGCGATCGACACGGTGCGCGACGGTGTGGCCTTCTCCGTGGTGGCGGGCACCCACAAGGCGGTCGAGGTCTTCCCCGGCAACGGGCAGTTGGCCATCGCCGATCCGCTCACCCGCGCCCAGGCCAAGGAGGCGCTGCGGAGCCTGAGTCCGGGCGGCGGCACCGCGATCGGCACCTGGCTGCTCCAGGCCGACCTGCTGCTCGGCTCCGCCGATGCCGCGATACGGCACGGCATTCTGCTCACCGACGGGCGGAACGAGCACGAGGAGCCGCAGCGGCTGAGGACCGTGCTCGACGCCTGCGCGGGCCGCTTCACCTGCGACGCCCGCGGGGTGGGCACGGACTGGGAGGTCGAGGAGGTCACCGGGATCGCCGCCGCCCTACTCGGAACGGCGGACATCGTGGCCGACCCCGCCGGGCTCGAAGCGGACTTCACGCGGATGATGGAGACGGCGATGGGCAAGGAGGTCGCCGACGTCAGCCTCCGGCTGTGGACCCCCAAGGGCGCCGAGGTCGCGTATGTGAAACAGGTCGCACCGACAGTCGAGGATCTGACCGCCCGGCGCACCGAGGCCGGTCCGCGCGCGGGCGACTACCCCACCGGGTCCTGGGGCGATGAGTCCCGCGACTACCACCTCTGTGTGCGGGTTCCGGCGGCGGAGGTCGGCCAGGAGATGCTCGCGGCCAGGATTTCCCTGGTCCAGCCGGTGCCCGACGGGGTCGGCAGCCCGCCAAGACCTCTGGCGCAGGGGCTGGTGCGCGCGGTGTGGACCGATGATCTGGTCGTTTCCACCGCGATGAATCCGCAGGTGGCGCACTATACGGGCCAGGCCGAACTGGCACAGGCCATTAAACAGGGCATGAATGCCCGCAAGTCCGGCGATGCCGAACAAGCGACCGCGAAGTTGGGGCGTGCCGTGCAACTGGCGGCCGCATCGGGGAACGAAGACACGGCGAAACTGCTTGCGAAGGTGGTGGACGTGCTCGATGTGGCGGCAGGTACTGTGCGACTGAAGGCGAAGGTCGCGGAGGCGGACGAGATGACACTCGAAACGCGCTCCACCAAGACAGTTCGCGTCAAGAAGTAGCACATAACCAGCACTCACGTAGCTCTTCTCGGCAGAAACGCCAAGAACGCCACAGAGGGGGATCCGACATGCCGACCTGTCCCAACGGCCACCAATCGGCGGCCGACGACTGGTGCGAGGTGTGTGGGCACCGGATGTCGGGGACACCCATGCCCTCCGGCGCCGTCCCGCCACCTCCGCCCATGCCGAACGGCCCCGGTGTTCCCGTGCCACCGGGTGGCTACGGGAGTCCAGGGCCGGGCGGCCCACCGCCGCCCGGCGGCGCGGGCGGCTACGGCTATCCGGCACAGCAGCAGGAGCTGTGCCCGCAGTGCCGTACGCCACGTGAGGCGCAGGCCCCGTTCTGTGAGGAGTGCCGCTTCAACTTCCAGACGCACACCCCGTCTCCGTACGGCCCGCCGCAGGGCGGTTACGCGCCGCCGCAGCAGCCGGGGCCGCCACAGCCCGGCCCCGGAGGACCGCAGGGCCCGCACCCGACACAGGGCGGCGGTCAGCCCTCCGGCTTCGGCGGCGACAGCGACTGGACGCTTCCGCCGCCGCAGGGGGGCGCACCGCACCAGGGCACGCCCCCGCACGGCGCCCCGCAGCAGGGCGCCCCGGGCCACGGCGCGCCCCAGGCCCCGCAGTACGGCTATGGCTACCCCCAGGCCCCGGCCCCGCCGGCCCAGCCGTACGGGAACGAGGCGCCCCCGGCCCAGCCGTACGGGAACGAGGGGTACGCCCCGCCGCCCCAGCAGCAGATGCCGGGGCACCAGCCGCCCCAGCAGCAACACCCGGGTGCTCCGCAGCAGCACCCCGGCGCTCCGCAGCAGCAGCACCCCGGCGGCGCCCAGTTCGGCCAGGGCGGGGCCCCGGTGCAGGCGCCCGGGAACTGGATAGCCGTCGTCGCCCCGGACCGTGAGTACTTCATGGCGATGATGAACCGCAGCGGCCCGGAGGCCGCCGGGCTGAACCTCCCGGCCTACTCCCCCGAGCAGCAGCTGCCGCTCAACGGCCAGCAGATCACCATCGGCCGGCGCCGCCACAGCACCGGTGAGGCTCCCGACATCGACCTCGGGCGGCCGCCCGAGGACCCGGGCGTCTCGCACCAGCACGCGCTCCTCGTCCAGCAGCCCGACGGCGTCTGGGCGGTCGTCGACCAGGACTCGACGAACGGCACGACGGTCAACGGCGGCGACGAGCCGATTCAGCCGTTCGTACCGGTCCCGCTCCGGGACGGCGACCGCGTCCACGTCGGCGCCTGGACGACGATCACGGTGCGCCGGGGCTGAGACCCCGGAAGGGCTCAAGTCGGCCGGGAGGGCCCAGCGGCCAGCCGTAGGCGCCCTCCGGGTCGTCCAGCCAGGCCCATTGGCGCTCGCCCCGCACCGTCACCCCGTAACGCTCCCGCCCCGGCCTGCCCTCGTGCTCCCACAGCGCGAGGGCTTCGACCGGCTCCATATGGCCCGCGGCCACGTTCAGCAGGAAGCGGAAGGAGTCGTCCAGCAGCGGCCGGGACGGCAGCCCGTGGGTGGGCACCCGAGGCGGCGGACCGCTGCCGCGCAGCGGGACGAAGTACGCGGGGATGGCCAGGAAGTGCCCCTCGGCATGGCGGGCGTCGGCGACCCTCAGGGCGATCAGCCCGGTCGCGAGCGGCGTCAGGATCAGCGCGTCCGGCCGGCACTGGCCGAGCCATGCGGACGGGATGGACGCCACGGCGCAGGTGGCGATGATCCGGTCGTAGGGAGCGTGCAGCGGACAGCCGCGCGCCCCGTCCCCGGTGACGACCGCGGGGCGGAATCCGGCCGCGGCCAGATGGTTACGGGCCGCCTCGCTGATCTCCGGGTCGAGATCGAGGGTGGTGACGCGGGAGTCGCCGAGCCGATGGGCCAGCAGCGCGGCGTTGTAGCCGGTGCCCGCGCCGATCTCCAGCACCCGGTCCCCGTCCCGCACCTGGAGCGCCTGGAGCATCCGCGCCATCAGCGACGGCTGGCTGCTTGAGGTGATCAGTTCACCGTCGCGCACCCGCGTGGCGAGCGGGGCGTCCGCGTAGGCGCCGGCCAGCCAGCGGGCCCGGCGCAGCGGATGGGGGTCGTCGCGCCACAGCCGGGCGTAGCCGACCGTCCCGTGCGCCGCGCCCACCTCTCCCGTTCCTGCCGCCCCCGCTGTCTTGGAGCCCGGCGGTACGGCCGCCGCGGCCGCGTCCCCCGCCTCGTAGTAGTAGGGCACGAAGAGATGGCGCGGCACCTCCTCGAAGGCCGCCCGCCAGGCGGGGTCGGTGAGTCCGCCACCCGCCACGATCTGCCGGACCAGCCCGGCCCGCAGCGCCGCGGCCTCCTCGGCGCACCCATCGGCCTCCCGGCCCGCAGGCTTCCGCCGCGCCACACGCTCCGCGGCGTCCGGCGCACTGCGTGTGCTCCCGCCCGTGCTGCCCATGACTCCACTCTCCTGCGCCCGGCCCCCGGCCGCGACCCACGCCCCCTTTTCCAGACGGGGGCGTCTGAGAGCATGGAGGCGTGAAAGAGATTCCGCGAGGCACACTTCAGGAGCAGACCTTCTACGAGCAGGTCGGTGGCGAGCAGACCTTCCGGCGTCTGGTCCACCGCTTCTACCAGGGGGTCGCGGAGGACCCGGTGCTCCGGCCGATGTACCCCGAGGAGGACCTGGGACCGGCCGAGGAGCGACTCGCACTCTTCCTGATGCAGTACTGGGGCGGCCCCCGCACCTACAGCGACAACCGCGGCCATCCCCGGCTCCGCATGCGCCACGCCCCCTTCACCGTGAACCGCGCCGCCCATGACGCCTGGCTGCGCCATATGCGCGACGCGGTGGACGAGCTGGAGCTGGCCCCGGAGCTCGAGCGCCAGCTGTGGCACTACCTCACCTATGCCGCCGCCTCCATGATCAACACGGAGGGCTGACCCGCCGGGTCGACCTGGAGGGCTGGCCCGCCGGGCTGACCCCGCGGGCTGACCAGCGGGCTCAGGCGGGCGTGACGGACAGCCCGGACAGGCCGCCGGACAGGCCCTGCGTACGCACCGCGATCGAGCCGTGCGGCGTGCGCAGCCGCAGCCAGCCGCCCGCGGCGAGCAGCACCAGGGGCTCGGCCATGGAGCCGAGCCCGGCCGCGGCGACACTGGGGAGAACCTCGAGGCCGGACGGAGCGGCGAGCGCCCGGACCTGGCGCAGGAAGCCCAGCGACTGGGCGGCGTGCACGGCGCGCAGCGGAAGCCCGGTGTCGCCGAGCGTGCGGGACCAGATCTCATGGCCGATGCGGTCGCGCTCGGCGCGCGTACGGCGCTCCTCGGGGAGCGCCGCGTCACGGGCCCGGAACTCGGCGACGGCGGCGGCGACCACCCCGCGCACCTCGTTCACGCCGGGCAGCCCGTTCACCCGGCGCCAACCGCCGCGAGGCGGCAGCACCCCGGCCCATGGCGGGCCGGTGACGGCCTGCGGCACGGTGACCGCCAGGCCCCGGTCGCCCCGGTCACGGCCCCCGGCCCCGTCGGCGTTCCGCGCGGCCCGTGCCGTGTCCAGCGCGTCCGCGAACTCGCCCGCCGAGACCGTCGTATCCAGGGCGCCCGGCCCGCCCGCCGCCCCGGCCGACGTATGCGGCGCGTCCGATGCGGGCTCGGTGCTGACGACCGCCTCGAGCCGCGCCGTACGGATCGCGAGGACCTCGAAGGACGGCGGCCGGCCGAAGACGGCGAGCACACCGCCGCCCGCCTGCAGCCGCACCGCCGCCGCCCGGTCATAGTGGATCAGCCGGGCCAGGAAGGCGGCGAGATCGGCCGCCTCCCCGGCATCGGCGAAGTGGAGCTCCTGACTGGAGGCCGTCATGCCGAGACGGCCCCCTCCGCCTCCGCCCGTTCGGCGCCATCGGCGGATCCGGCGGGCTCCGCAGGCGCCTCGGACACCTTGGACGCCTTGGACGCCTTCTTGGCGGCGCCCTTCTTCACCGGGTCCGGCTCCAGGTACTCGGTCAGGAACCTCTCCTCTTCCGGGGTGACCCGGCGCGGGCGGCCCTGGTCGAGGTCGTAGGGCACGATGCGGGTGGCGGCACGCACATACAGGGCGTCCTCATCCTTGATCTCATAGCGCAGGGTGAGATACGCGGCCTTGATCTCCGTCACCCAGGTCTCGATCGTCACCGGACGGTGCCGGTGGACCAGGGGCCTCAGATAGTCGATCTCGTGCCGGGCCACGACCACGCCGCCGGTGAACGCGTCACTCCCGTTCCCCGGCGCCAGCCGCCACATGAAGTCGACCCGGGCCTCCTCCAGATAGCGGAGGAAGGTCACGTTGTTGACGTGGCCGAACGCGTCCATGTCGGACCAGCGCAGGGGACAGGGGTAGATATGGCGTGCCATCCACTCAGCCCCGGGTCAGCTTCTTGTAGGTGGCACGGTGCGGACGGGCCGCGTCCGAGCCGAGCCGCTCGACCTTGTTCTTCTCGTACGACTCGAAGTTGCCCTCGAACCAGAACCACTTGGATTCGCCCTCGTACGCCAGGATGTGCGTGGCGACGCGGTCGAGGAACCAGCGGTCGTGGGAGACGACCACGGCGCAGCCGGGGAAGTCGAGCAGCGCGTTCTCCAGCGAGGAGAGGGTCTCCACGTCGAGGTCGTTGGTGGGCTCGTCGAGGAGCAGCAGGTTGCCGCCCTGCTTGAGGGTGAGCGCGAGGTTGAGGCGGTTGCGCTCACCGCCCGAGAGCACCCCGGCCGGCTTCTGCTGGTCCGGGCCCTTGAAGCCGAACGCGGAGACATAGGCGCGGGACGGCATCTCGACCTGGCCGACGTTGATGTAGTCGAGCTCGTCGGAGACGACCGCCCACAGCGTCTTCTTGGGGTCGATGTTGGCGCGGCTCTGGTCGACGTACGAGATCTTGACGGTCTCGCCGACCTTGATCCTGCCCGCGTCGGCGGTCTCCAGGCCCTGGATCATCTTGAAGAGCGTGGTCTTACCGGCGCCGTTGGGGCCGATGACACCGACGATGCCGTTACGCGGGAGGGTGAAGGAGAGGTCGTCGATCAGGACCTTCTCGCCGAACGCCTTGGAGAGGTTCTCCACCTCGACCACGACACTGCCCAGACGCGGGCCCGGCGGGATCTGGATCTCCTCGAAGTCCAGCTTCCGGGTCTTCTCGGCCTCGGCGGCCATCTCCTCGTAACGGGTCAGCCGGGCCCGGGACTTGGCCTGGCGGCCCTTGGCGTTGGAGCGGACCCAGTCCAGCTCCTCCTTGAGGCGCTTGGCGCGCTTGGCGTCCTTCTGGCCCTCGACCTTCAGACGGGCCTGCTTCTTCTCCAGGTAGGTGGAGTAGTTGCCCTCGTAGCCGATGGCGCGGCCGCGGTCGAGCTCCAGGATCCACTCGGCGACGTTGTCCAGGAAGTACCGGTCGTGGGTGATGGCCACGACGGTGCCCGCGTACTTGGCGAGGTGCTGCTCCAGCCAGTTGACGGACTCGGCGTCCAGGTGGTTGGTGGGCTCGTCCAGCAGCAGCAGGTCGGGGGCCTCCAGCAGCAGCTTGCAGAGCGCGACGCGGCGCTTCTCGCCACCGGAGAGGGTGGTGACCGGCCAGTCGCCGGGCGGGCAGCCGAGGGCGTCCATGGCCTGCTCGAGCTGGGCGTCCAGGTCCCAGGCGCCTGAGTGGTCCAGGTCCTCCTGGAGCTTGCCCATCTCCTCCAGCAGCTCGTCGCTGTAGTCGGTCGCCATCTGCTCGGCGATCTCGTTGAAGCGGTCCAGCTTGCCCTTGGTGACCGCCACGCCGTCCTGGACGTTCTCCAGCACGGTCTTGGACTCGTCCAGCGGGGGCTCCTGGAGCAGGATGCCGACGCTGTAGCCGGGTGAGAGGAAGGCATCACCATTGGACGGCTGCTCCAAGCCGGCCATGATCTTCAGCACCGTCGACTTACCTGCGCCGTTGGGGCCTACGACGCCGATTTTCGCGCCGGGCAGAAAGCTCAGCGTGACATCGTCGAGGATCACCTTGTCGCCGTGCGCCTTGCGCGTCTTGCGCATGGTGTAGATGAACTCAGCCAAGAGAAACCGTCCGGCAATCTGGTAGGTATCGAGGTGCGGCTCCGCTGCGGGGTCCTTATCCGTGGCGGCTCCACCGCGTGAGGGCAGATACAGCCATCTTGCCGTACGCGCCGCCCAAGGCGGAAACCCGTTTGGTCCGGCGTGCGGCATGGGCCCGGCATTCGCCGTCCCCCGGTGACGCGAAGGGCCGGAGCCTCCACGAGGCTCCGGCCCTCCATCACCGCGTTCTTCGATGGTCACCACATCCGGTGACCGTCGCTTCACTCAGCGATCACTGCTGCCCTGGCGTCGCCGCCCTGGCGTTCACTCACCCGCGGTCGCCTTCTTCTTGCGAACGAAGAAGATCGCGCCGCCGCCGGCCACGACCAGCGCCACGGCGATGCCCGCGATCATCGGGGTGTTGCTGCTGCTACCGGTCTCGGCGAGGTCGCCACCGGAGGTGTCACCACCGGTGCTGCCACCGGCCGACGCGGGGCTCGGCTGCGAGGAGGGGGTGTCGCTGCTGCCGCCGCTGCTGGAGGTCTTGCAGTCGAGAACGCCGGAGAAGGTCTTCTCGAAGCCGTTCGGACCGGAGATGGTGAACTTGTAGCTCTGGTCCTCCTTCACCGGGGCGGTGACGGTCTTCGACTGACCTGCCTCGACGGTGTACTTCTGGCCCAGCAGCTCGAAGCTGAACGCCTCGTCGCCCTTGTTGGTGGCCGTGATGTCCACGCCGCCCTTGGCACAGTCCTTCTCGGCGGAGACCGCCGGGACCGCGCCCTTCTTCGCCCAGCTCGCGGTGGCGGTGGCGGAGACGGTGCTCTCGCTGGAGCCGGCCAGGATCTGCGTCTGGCTCTTGGTGGCACTGGCGAACGCACGGCCCACCGGAACCTTGGTGGCCGCCTGGGCGGTCAGCGTGGCGGAGCCGTCCGCCGCGCCCTCCGGGACGTCGAAGTACACCTCGCCGCCGTCGGTGGCGCTGGTGAGGGTCTTGCCGCTCTTGTCGACGAGCTTGACGCCGCCCGCGGACTCGGTGCCCGGGGCCAGGGTGACGCTGTCGGCGTTGGTGTGGACCTTGACCGGGCCGAGCCGCTCACCGGCCTTGCCGGAGACGGCCGGCGGGTCCAGGCTCAGCGACGCCTTGGGCTCCTGGAGGTTCTGCGCGCTCTTCTCCAGGTAGTCGGCCAGCTTCTCGGCCTGCGGGTCGGCCGCGTCCACCTTCGCGTTGTCGGAGAAGCGCCAGATGGCGACCTGCGTCCCCGCGGCGGCGGTCTTCTCGGTGAGGGGACCGGTGCCCGCCGTCTTCGCCAGCGCGCCGAGGTCGTTCACCTGCGGGTAGGAGTTCTGCAGAACCCAGTTGATCTTGCCCGCGTTGGGGTTGTTCGCCAGGGACGTCTCGGCCCAGGACTTCTCCTCGTACTTCGCCTTGCTCTGCGTCGGGTTGTGCAGATCAATGCAGTACGTCTGGATGGAACCGCCATTGTCGACCGACATCTCGAAGAGACCGGCGCCGACCTGCTGATCCTTGCCGTTGTCGTGAATGATGGCCTTGTCGAACGTCTTGAGACCGCCCAGCGTGGCGGTCGCGCCGCCCTGGCTCGGGGGCGCGTCATCGGCGGCGGCGGTACCGGCGGTGACTATCGCGCCCGCCGCGACCAGACCGGACGCCAGAACGGCGGCCGCAAGGCGGGCAGCGCCCCGCCTCCTTACAGAAATCATGGTTTCCCCTCCGGGCGAGCGCCAGTCAGTTGGTGCGCCTCGCCAGCGAACTCAAAACTCAGGAACCCCCGTTGGGCACGCACGGATCCTAGGGAGAAAGGAACCGAACGTTCCCCGGGAATACCTAGACCCAACCGATCCGAATCGGAATCGTTATCTAATCCCCAGATCCCATATGACCTGGGATTATCGACAAATCTCCCGCAGTCGCGGCCGCTCACGGGGAAGTTGCCCCGGTCGGTGTGTTTAGCAGCGGTTTGGCCTGCGAAACCCGACGAAATGCGGATGTACCCCGCGTGAGATCGTGTCCGACCGCCACCGCGTCGATCTCCGCGGTGACCCAGCGCCTGGGCTGATGTGCCCCGCCACCGGAATCCCCGCCCGGGGCCGGAGGCGCGGCCAGGCCTCCCCCTCCTCCCCCTTCCCCTTCTCCCTGAAGCGGTCGGTCCCTCTCCCGGTCCCGGTCCCATTCGCGCTCCCGCACCCGCAACGTCCCATGGACGACGAGGGGTTCACCGAGCGATACCGACCCGGCGACATTCGCGGCGAGCGACCGCCACGTCCAGACCGTGTAGAAACTCGTGTACGCGTCCGCCCACGCGTCCCGCCCCCGGTCCCAGCGGCGCACCGTCGCCGCCAGCCGGAACCGGGCCACCGCGACACCCGCCGCCGTCTCCCAGAAGTCCGGCCGCGTCGCGGCATTCCCCACCACGGTCACCCAGCTCTCGTTCACCGGCTATGCCTCCCCCATCACTTCGCGGCTCTGCCATGCCGTTCGTGGACCATGCTGCCCGGCATCACGAAACCCCGCCGGGGCCTGTGCACGACCCCGCGAATGTGGATAACTCCGCCACCCGGACGAGTGACCACCCGTCACGACCCGTCCATGGGCTCCCGGCCGTGGGCTCCCGGCCGTGGGCTCCCGGCCATCGGCCCCTCCCATCGCGCCGAGCCCGTCACGCCCCGGCCCTCGTCCCCCGGCCCCCAGCCGACACTCCGAGCCAGCCCGTCACGCTCCGCCCGCCGCGACCACGTACTGCGCCCGCACCTCCCCGTACCGCGCCAGCTCCGTCTCCACCGGCGCCAGCACCCGCCTGCGCCCGCACTCGGCCGCCGCCTCCCGCAGGCGGCCCTCCACCGACCGGCCGTGGCGCCGGGCGGGCCCCCGCGCGGCCGCCCGGGAGCCCCACGCCAGCGTCGGTCCGACCGCCGCGCCGCCCATCACCAGCAGCGCCGGCATCCACCACTCCGGTCCGCCGGACACCCCGGCCATGGCGCCCAACAGCCACAGCACCCCCGTCACTTGCACCAGCAGCACGGTCACCTGAGCCGCCGCCACCAGCGACCACCACACGGGCCGGACCGGCCGTCGGTGCGCCGTCTCGGCCGCCACCGCCTCGTCGACCGCCTCCGCCAGCCCTCTGCCGCCCCACCCCGCCGCCTCCCGGACGGCCTGGGCCCATGGCCCGGGCAGCCCGGCCGTCGCCTCGTCCCCGAGCGTCCGCACGGCCTCCTCCACCGCGGGGCGCGCCGTGACCGCCTCCACCGCCACGGTTCGCGCCCGCGCGCCCGGGATCCCCGTCCACTCCCCGGCTCCGGGGGCTCGCGAGCCCCGAGAGCCGCCTCGAGAGCCGCCCCGAAAGCCCCCTGAGGCGCGGCCCTTCCTCCCCCGCAGCCGCCCCCAAGGCGTTCCGCACGCCCACTCCGCGTCTCTCAGCCAGGCGCGTTCGGCCGCCTTCCCGGCCGCGCCCGCGCCCGCCGCCTCGGCCAGCCGGTCCTCGAACTCCGCCCGCGCCCGCTCGGTGAGCCCGGCCGGCCCGCTGTCCGCCACATACTGCGGCCGCAGCCGTGTCATCGTGCCGTCCACGTCCGCCGACAGCCGGCGCTCGGCCGCCCCGCACTCGGCCGTGAGCCGCGCGAGCATCTCCCGCAGCTCCCCGACGCCCTCGCCGGTCAGCGCCGACAGCGCGAGCACGGCCGCCCCCGGCTCCCCGTGCTCCCCGAGCGCGAGCCCGTCCTCGTCCAGCAGTCGCCGCAGATCGTCCAGCACCTGGTCCGCGGCCTCGCCGGGGAGCCGGTCCACCTGGTTGAGCACGACGAAGGTCACCTCGGCGTATCCGGCGAGTGGCCGCAGATAGCGCTCGTGGAGGACCGCGTCCGCGTACTTCTCGGGGTCCACCACCCACACCACCGCGTCCACGAGACCCAGCAACCGGTCCACCCGTTCCCGGTGGCCCGGGGCGGCCGAGTCGTGGTCGGGCAGGTCGAGCAGGACCAGGCCGCGCAGCGCGGGGTCGTATGGATAGCCCGGGTTGCGCCGGTCCACCGCCGGGATTCCGAGCCGGTCCAGCAGGCCGTCGGCGTGATCGGTCCACGCGCAGGCGAGGGGCGTGGCGGTGGTGGGGCGCCGGATGCCGGTCTCGGAAAGGGGGGCTCCGGCGAGAGCGTTGAACAGTGTCGACTTACCGCTTCCGGTGGCCCCGGCGACGGCGACCACGGTGTGCCCGTAAGGATGCCGTCCCCGCGCGTCCGCCTCGTCGAGCACTCGCGCGGCCCCGGCGAGCGTGCGCCCCTCGAGCCGGGACCGGGACAGCCCGACGAGCTGGCGCAGGGCCTCCAGACGGGGCCGCAGGGTGCCCGTGGCGAAGCTGCGGACGCCGGCCTGGTAGACGGCGTACGGAGGGCCTCCGAAGGACCGTCGCCCGGTCTCCTCCCCCGGGAAGTAGTCCGCCACGGCGCCGGGGATGTCCGGTGCGGCCTCCTCCGCCGTCCCCTGGTCCATCGCACGGGCCGGGCGGCCCGCGGCCCGCCCGGCGGCCCGGCGGTACGCGCGACGGGCGATCAGGCCGTCGTCCCAGGTGTGGCGGCCGCCCACCGCCCGGTCTCCCCCGCCGCCTCCGCCGCCTTCGTTGCCGCCGTTGCCCTCCGTGGCCATCACCTGCGGTCACCTCTCCTTCTGCAGTACGGACAGCGCGGCGATCAGCTCGACCTGGTGTTCCGGTGACATGTCCAGGGCGTCCAGAGGGGCGAGCCTGCGGTCGCGCTCCGCCCGCATGGCGCGGGTGACACAGCCGTCGAGCAGCCGTCCGCCACGGTCGCCCAGGCGCAGTGCCGCATGCGCGCCCAGGGTCTCGGCGAGCTTCTCGCCCGCCTTACGGGCGCGGCGTCCGCCCAGGAGGGACGCGGCGAGCAGTGCGGCGATCTCCTCGGGCACGCAGCTGCCCCCGCATTCGGCGATCCGGGCCCGGGCCTCCTCCTCGGCCAGCTCCTCAGCGCAGCGCCGCCAGTGCCGTACGGCCACGCCGATCCGCTCGGCGGCGCCCCGCGCGTCGCAGGGCGCGAGCCCGGCCCGCGCGGCCGGGTCCTGCCTCCCGGCCTCCGCGAGCCGATCGTCGGCAGTGGCGGCCGCGCTGCGCAGCAGGGTGGCCAGGGAGTCGGTGAGAGCCGTAAGGAGCTCATCGGGGGCGCTGCCGTGCGGCAGGCCGTGCCAGTGGGTGAGCGCACCGCCCGCGAGCGCGGCCCCCTGCGCGATCTCACGCCGCACCCGCTCCCCGGCTTCCCCGTACGCGCCCTCGACCCACTGGATCAGCCGCACCGCGGCCGCGTGCTGCGCCGCCGCGGCCCCGGCCAGCGCGGGCATCCGGGCGCGCAGCGAGGCAAGCGTCCCGGCGGCCGTACGGGCGGCGGCGACGGTACGGGCGTACGGATCCTGTGCGTGCTGGGTGAGCCAGGCCCGCAGAGCGGCGACGGCAGTGGCCGGGAGCAGCCCACTGCCGCCGCCCGCGGATTCGGGGAGCTCGGGGATGGTGAAGCGCGGGACATCGCCGAGCCCGGCCGCCGTAAGGAGCCCGGCGTACTGCCGGGAGACCTCGGCGGCCAGCTGGTGCGGCACCCGGTCGAGGACGGTGACGAGGGTGACGTCGTACTCCTTGGCGGTCCGCAGCAGATGCCAGGGGACGGCGTCGCCGTAGCGGGTGGCGGTGGTGACGAGCACCCAAACGTCGGCGGCGCAGATCAGTTCCGCGGCCAGATCGCGGTTCCGCGCGACCAGCGAGTCGATGTCGGGCGCGTCGAGCAGGGCGAGCCCCCGCGCCAGCCCCGGGTCGGTCTCCACCCGCAGCGCCGCCGGCCCCTCCTGCGCCCTCCCCTCCTCGTCGTACGCGCTCTCCGCCCGCTCCCCCTGCGCCGGCACCCACACCCGGGTGAGCCGCGGCAGCACCCGCTGCCCGGCGAACCAGGGGTGGTCGTCCGGGTGGCACACCAGCACCGGCGTACGCGTTGTGGGCCGCAACACACCGGCCTCGGTGACTCGTCGGCCGACCAGCGAATTGACGAGGGTGGACTTGCCCGCGCCCGTGGATCCCCCGATTACCGCCAGGAGGGGCGCTTCGGGGGCGCGCAACCGGGGCACGAGGTAGTCGTCCAGTTGAGCGAGCAGCTCGGCGCGGCTACGGCGAGCGCGGTCGGCGCCGGGAAGGGGGAGCGGAAACCGGGCGGCGTCGACACGGTCACGCAGTGAGGTCAGCGCGTCGAGCAGCCGGGGCCGTACGTCCAAGATCGCCACGTGGTGAAGAATGCCCGCTTTTAGTGTCTTTTTGAAGCGTATGCTCACTCGTGCGCGTCAAAGAGACCCACCCGGATCACCCCAAAAGGAGCACGAGGCAGACGTGACGACAGGGGCGCGGGCATAACGAGTACACAACACCCGTTCCTTGAGGCGTGAAAAACGATGCGAGTTTCGGACCTGCCTGCGATTATCAGACCGCTTCACCGAACCTCCACAACGTGCCACGGAGGTGAAGCAACCGGGGCGAGGTGCAAGGAGCCCTATCCTTGTCCCGGCAAGGTCACGGTCCGTCGAGCCCGGCCACCCGCACCACGGCCGCCCCGTCGGCCCCGGGGGCTCACCCGCTCCATGACCACCACCGGCCCCCGTAGCTCAGTGGATAGAGCAGGCGCCTTCTAAGCGCTTGGCCGCAGGTTCGAGTCCTGCCGGGGGCGCACTGGACCCTCTCCTCTACGCACGTAGCGGAGAGGGTCTTCTCGCCGTTCGGAGCACATATGGCCCCAGACACACAGAAGCCGGTCCCGCGTCCCCAAAAGGGGAAGCAGGACCGGCCGTGTGCGGCTATCACCGGGAGTCTGCGGGTGACCACGGGGCGAGGCAGATCGAGCATCGGCCATACCGAGCTCCGCCAGACCCAGACCCGGGGCCGCACCTCCACCGCGAGGGTGTCGCTTCCCAGAGTCGACCCACGTGGCTGACGAAGTACTGGCCAGAGGCTCCGAAACCGTACTAAGCACGGAACGCGTTCCCGCCCAAGCGAGGCGGATGGAAGGATCGTCGGGAGGTCGAGAAGAGGGACACGCACGCCGCTTTTTGACCGGCGCGATCGGCTGAGGCGACTTCTGGAACCGGTCTTGCAGGCGCAGGCCCGGCTGCTTCGTCAGCTGCTCCCCTACCCGGGGCTGTGCCGCGTGGAGTTGCAGCTCTCCCCGCCGATCCTTAATCGCCCTCGCCAGGCAGGCGCGAGCCGCCGCAGGGACGGTGCCACCAGGCGGGTTCCCGGCCGCCCGCCCAAGAGCAGGTGTCGTACGAGGTCATGACGGGGAAACGGATGGCCTAGCGTGCAGGTGAGCGACGGACCGGTCTGGCTTGGATGAGGAGGGTGCAGGGGGACGCAGTCGGGAACGCCCAGTGCCGCGGGCTACGGGGAGGATGCCGAGGGGCTTGCCCGTCGGTACGAGGGGGTGGCCTTCGAAGTCGTGCACGAGGAGTTCCTGCCGTGGTTGCCGCCCGCTCCGAGCAGGGTTGTTGACATTGGTGCCGGCAGCGGCCGCGACGCTGCCGCGCTGGCTGCCCGTGGACATCAGGTGGTGGCCGTAGAGCCCACGCCGGAGCTGCGGCGGATCGGGCAGCGCCTCCACGCGGATGCGGCGATCGACTGGATCGACGACGCACTTCCCTCTCTCAGCGGCCTCCGCGGGCCCTTCGACTTCATGCTGCTCTCCGCGGTGTGGATGCGTCTGGACGAGCGGGAGCGCGTCGATGCCATGCGACGGCTGGCCGAGCTGGTGGCCCCGGAGGCGTGAGAACGGCAGTTGGAGTTGGGGCAGTACGTCCCTGGGAACGTCGAACCTCAGCCGCCAGAAACGCTCGCCGGTCCGCGATCCCGGTGGAAGCGCCATGAGCCCTGCCGCATCGTGGTCTCGTAGTGGTCGGCGCCCGGATAGCGGGAAGAATCCGGGGCGGCCGTCATCGGCCTGGGCAGCGGGTCGATGCACTTCTCCGGCGGAGGGTCTGCGGCACCGAGGTGTCCGTGGGCCCCATCCCGTGTGCCGGAGACGAGGGTCAGTCCTCGCGGCCTTCGGTTTCGTCGCCCGTTTCGGGGCCCGGCCCGCCGCCGGTGCGGTCGTCCTTGGTGCCGAGGTCAATCGGGGCGCCCATGGCCTCGGAGAGGGGCGGTCGGTCGGTGATGGGGACCTCGTGGGGGGCGACCTCGGGGTGGTGGAGGTCGAAGGCGGGGGATTCGGAGCGGATCTTCGGCAGGGTGAGGAAATTGTGCCGGGGCGGGGGGCAGGAGGTGGCCCATTCCAGGGAGCGGCCCCATCCCCAGGGGTCGTCGAGTTCGACCCGCTTCCCGTACTTCCCGGTTTTCCACACGTTGTAGATGAACGGCAGCGTGGACAGGCCGAGGAGGAACGATCCGATGGTGGAGACCGTGTTCAGCGTGGTGAAGCCGTCGGCGGCCAGATAGTCGACATAGCGACGCGGCATGCCGATGACGCCGAGCCAGTGGTGGACCAGGAAGGTGGCGTGGAAGCCGATGAACAGGGTCCAGAAGTGGATCTTGCCGAGGCGTTCGTCGAGCATCCTGCCGGTGAACTTGGGCCACCAGAAATAGAATCCGGCGAACATCGCGTAGACCACCGTGCCGAAGACCACGTAGTGGAAGTGGGCGACGACGAAATAGCTGTCGTGGACCTCGAAATCCAGCGGAGGCGAGGCCAGGATCACCCCGGTCAGCCCGCCGAAGAGGAAGGTGACCAGGAAGCCGATGGCCCACAGCATCGGCGTCTCGAAGGAGAGGGAGCCACGCCACATGGTGCCGACCCAGTTGAAGAACTTCACCCCGGTCGGCACCGCGATGAGGAACGTCATAAAGGAGAAGAACGGCAGGAGTACCGCTCCGGTGGCGAACATGTGGTGGGCCCACACCGTCGCGGAGAGGCCGGTGATGCCGATGGTGGCGCCCACCAGACCCATATAGCCGAAGACCACCTTGCGGGAGAACACCGGGATGATTTCGGTGATGATGCCGAAGAACGGCAGGGCGATGATGTAGACCTCGGGATGGCCGAAGAACCAGAAGAGGTGCTGCCACAGCACCGGACCGCCGTTGGCCCCCTCGAAGACGACCGCGCCGAATCTGCGATCCGCCTCCAGTACCAGCAGGGCGGCCGCCAGGATGGGAAAGGCGAGCAGCACCAGGATCGAGGTGAAGAGGATGTTCCAGGTGAAGATGGGCAGCCGGAACATCGTCATTCCCGGGGCGCGCATGCACACGACGGTCGTGATGAAGTTGACGGCGCCCAGGATCGTCCCGAAGCCGGAGAGGGCAAGACCCATCACCCACATGTCGCCGCCCACGCCCGGGGTCCGCGCCTTGCTGCTGAGCGGGGTATAGGCCGTCCAGCCGAAGTCCGCCGCGCCGCCGGGGGTGAGCAGACCGCCGATCACGATCAGCCCGCCGAAGAGGAAGAGCCAGTACGAGAACATGTTCAGCCGAGGGAAGGCGACATCCGGGGCGCCGATCTGGAGCGGCATGATCTCGTTGGCGAATCCGGCGAAGACCGGCGTGGCGAAGAACAGCAGCATCAGCGTGCCGTGCAGGGTGAAAGCCTGGTTGTACTGCTCAGGGCTGATCAATTGAAGTCCGGGCCGGGCGAGTTCGGCCCGCATGACCATGGCCAGAAGCCCGCCGATCAGAAAGAAACCGAACGCGGTCACCAAGTACAGGTGTCCGATTTTCTTGTGGTCCGTGGTGGTGAGCCAGTCGACCACGATTCTGCCGAGTTTGGTGGGTTCGGCGGGAGCTTCAAATTCGGGCTTGGTTGTCGTCGCCATGTCCGTGTCCGCTCCTCGGCCGTCTGCATGGGTGGGCGGCCGGCGGCACCGGCCGACGAATTCGTTGTATCGATTCGCCCACCATTACCCGAAGCGGAATGGCTATTCGGACCCGACTCGCCGTAGCGGCCGGGTCATTCACCGGCGTCCTGGGTGCGGCTCGCGGGCCGGTCTGCGCCGCCATCGCCGGATTCCCGCGCTCACGACGATTGCCACGGCGCTCAGCAGCGCCGATCTCACCCGTCGCACACGTGACATCGGTTTCTCCCGTTCTCTGGGATGAGTCGCACCGGTGGGATGAGTCGCACCGGACTTCGCGGGCCCGATCCGAGTTACCCATGGCCGGAGGGCCCATTCAGATAGCTCTCCGTGAGCGAATGAACACCGAGCCGGACCATCGGGCACATCGGCGGCCGCCGGGACCGACCACCCCTGGCCGGTTTTGCCGCCCCAGGACCCGCACATGGGAATCCCTTTACCTTCTCGTTCGTTCCACCCCCACGGAACTCAGAACGAACGCCCCCACACACTGAACAGAGAACGATCACAGTGACAGTGAAGGAGTGAACGCCGCGATGGTGTTCAAACGCGTGCTCGGCTCGCTCGGGGCCGACGGGCCCGTCATGGACACGATCCTGGACCGGGAGCCGGTGCGCCCCGGTGGGGTGGTGCGGGGGCATGTGCGGCTCCGGGGCGGAGGCGACGCCTGCGTTCTCGAGCACCTCGCGCTGGAGCTGGTCGCCGGGGTCGAGGCCGGGTACGGCGGCGAGGAGCACCAGAGCGGTGTGGTCTTCGACCGCCTCCGGCTCGGCGGCGGGTTCCGGCTCGACGCGAGAGAGCACAGAGACATTCCGTTCACCATTCACATACCGTGGGAAACGCCGCTCACCGAGGTGTCCGGGCAGCCGCTGGATGTCGTCCTGGGCGTCCGGGCCGAACTCGCGGCGGCGGGCGCGAAGGACCACGGCGATCCGGAGCCGCTGATCGTGCGCCCGCTGCCGGTCCAGGAGGCCGTGCTGGGGGCGCTGGGGCGGCTCGGCTTCGGCCTCGTCGCCGCCGACCTGCGGCTCGCCCATATCGCGGGCACCGGGCAGCGGCTCCCCTTCCACCAGGAGATCGAGCTCACCCCGGCGCCTCAGTACCTCCACGACGTGAACGAGATCGCGCTGACCCTTCTCACCGGGCCCGACGGCATGGAAGTCGTCCTGGAGGCCGACAAGCGCGGCGGGCGCTCTGGCACCCAGGGCCGCCACACCGTGCGCCATGAGGGCCTCGAGCGGCGCGACTGGACCGGTGAGGTCGACTCCTGGATCCGGGCGCTCATCGAATCCCGCGCGACGCATACCGCCCGCGATGGCCGCACCGGTGCGGGCGTCGCGGGCGTCGCGGGTATCGCGGCCGGTACGGCGGCGGGGGGCGGAGCCGTGGGCGGCGACATGGTTCCGGCCGGGCTCGGCGACGCGTTAGGGAACTTAGCGGGCTTAGACGACTTAGAGAATCTAGAGGGCCTAGGGGATCTAGAGGGCCTAGAGGTCCTAGGGGGCACACAAGACTTAGAGGGCTCGGGGTCCGAGAAGGAGGACCGGGGCTGAGCCGTGGAGCGACGCGGAGGGCCGCGGATCTTCCCGCGGCCCTCCCTGTACGAACCGAGTACGCACCGACGAACGGCTATGAGCGGCGCCCCACCGCGTCCGGGTCGTCCACCGCCTCTCGCGGCTCATCCGCCGCACCATCGCCCCCGCCCTCGAACGCCGCGGCGCCAGCGGGCTGGCGGCGCGCCGCCAGCCGGGCCGTGACCCGCCGGGCGACGGGCTCGGTCCAGCGGGCGGTGAGCGGGCCCAGGACGACCAGGATCAGGACGTACGCCGTGGCCAGTGGGCCGAGCGACGGTTCGATACCAGCCGTGACGGCGAGCCCCGCGATGACGATCGAGAACTCGCCCCGGGCCACCAGCGTGCCGCCCGCCCGCCAGCGGCCCCGGGCCGAGATCCCGGCCCGCCGCGCCGCCCAGTAGCCGGTGGCGATCTTCGTACCGGCGGTGAGGACGGCCAGCGTCATGGCGGGCAGCAGCACCGGGGGAACGCTGGCCGGATCCGTGTGCAAGCCGAAGAAGACGAAGAACACGGCGGCGAACAGATCCCGCAGCGGGCTGAGCAGATGGTGCGTACCCTCGGCGACCTCCCCGGACAGGGCGATGCCCACCAGGAACGCGCCGACGGCCGCCGACACCTGGAGTTGCTGGGCGATCCCCGCCACCAGCAGCGTCAGCCCGAGCACCACCAGCAGCAGCTTCTCGGGGTCGTCGCTGGAGACGAAGCGGGAGATGTGCCGTCCGTAGCGGACGGCCAGGAACAGCACCAGACCGGCCGCGCCGAGGGCGATGGCCAGGGTGACGCTGCCCGCCGCCAGGCCCGCACCGGCCAGCAGGGCGGTGACGATCGGCAGATAGACGGCCATCGCCAGGTCCTCGAGGACGAGGATGCTGAGGATCACCGGGGTCTCGCGGTTGCCGAGCCGGCCCAGATCGCCGAGCACCTTGGCGATGACGCCGGAGGAGGAGATCCAGGTGACGCCGGCCAGCACCACGGCGGCCACCGGCCCCCACCCCAGCAGCAGGGCCATGACGGCGCCGGGCAGGGCGTTGAGCACCGCGTCGACGAGCCCGGCCCGGTACTGGGTCTTGAGATTGCTGACCAGGTCGCTGGCGGTGTACTCCAGCCCGAGCATCAGCAACAGCAGGATGACGCCGATCTCGGCGCCGGTCGCGACGAACTCCTCGCTCGCTCCCAGCGGCAGCAGCCCACCCTCGCCGAAGGCCAGTCCGGCCAGCAGATACAGCGGGATCGGGGAGAACTGGAGCCGCCCGGCGAGCCGCCCCAGCAGCCCGAGGCCCAGGATGACCGCACCGAACTCGATCAGAAAGACGGCAGACGAATGCATGGGCTCACTCCCGCCCAAGTATCGCCGCGGCCGTCTCCACACCCTCGCGGGTGCCGATCACGATCAGCTCGTCCCCGCCGGCCAGCCGGAAGTCGGGGGTCGGGGAGGGGATCGCCTCCGCCCTGCGCAGCACGGCCACGATCGAGACGCCGGTCTCCGTCCGCATCCGCGTCTCGCCCAGCACCCTCCCGTTCCAGTACGACGTGGACGACAGCTCGATCCGCTCGGCCACCAGCCCCAGCTCGGTGGTGGACAGCAGATTCGGGCTGTGATGACGTGACATCAGAACCCCGACGAGCGCCTCCGCTTCCCCTGGGGTCAGCCTGGTGGACAGGGCACACTCATCGGGATCCTCCTTCCGGTACGCACTCAGCGTCCGTCCGCCGTCGCGATGTGCGATGACCGAAAGCCGCCTGCTCTCTCGTGTCGTCAGGTCGTAGCGAACCCCGATGCCGGGCAATGGCGTACTGCTCATGCGCGGAGCGCCCACAGTCATCCCTCTCGTCGCTCGATTCTTGTGCCACCCTAACGAATGGCAAAGAATTGGTAATGACGGCAGGTGTGCGAGGGTGCGATGGGACGATGCCGACCGCGTATGGGTGGGGCGACCATCGATCTACGAACAGGATGGTGCCCAGAGGAGGGGTGGTGCCCATGATCGAGTGGAGGCGGCTCAGCACCGGGATCAGGCCAGTACCCGATCCGGTCGCCACTCCCGTCATCTGGGGCGGGGCCTCCCTGGGCGCGCTGGTGCTGGTGGCGACGCTGAACGTCCTCGGCGGCCACGGCCGCCCGATGTTCGCCCTGGTCGCGCTCTCGCTGCTGGCGGCCCTGCTGGGGCTGTGCGCGCGCTTTGTCGCGGCGCCCGGTACGGCGGGGCTGTGCTGGCTGTTCCTCAACGGCTTCGCCATTCCGCCCGCGGGGCACCTCTCCTGGGCGGGCGGCCGCGACGCCCGCTGGCTCGCCTGTCTCCTGGCGGCGGCCGTCGCGGGCACCGCGCTCGCCCGCATCGTCAACGCCAGGGCGGGATACCGCCGCATCAGCCCGCTCGGCCGCCGTCCGGGGTCGCCGGAGTGAGGTGACCGGCCCACGAGGCGACGTGACCGGTCCACGGGTGAGGTGGCCGGTCCGTGGGTGAGGTGGCCGGTCCGTGGTCGTAGGTCCCACGGCCGTGGGGAGGTCCGGCGAGCGGCCGATGCCCCGGGGGCGGGCCTGTCCCTAGGCTCGGGGCGCGGCCCGGCGATCACGGTGCCGTCGATGCGTTCGCCCACGACGAACTCGATGCGTTCCCCCACGACGAAGGAGGCGCCCATGCCCGCCGACGGTCAGAGCCACATCCGCATCGCCCGCCCCTCGCGTGACCTCGCGGCGGCGGAGCGCTTCTGGTGTGCGGGGCTGGGGTTGAGCGTGGTGTACCGGGCCGAGGGCGGTGACCGGGCCGGGGAGCACGATCTGCTGATGGTGGGCCGACCGGACGCCTCCTGGCATCTGGAGCTCGTCCACGAGGCGGCCCACCCCGTGGAGCCCCGGCCGACCGAGGAGGATCTGCTGGTGATCTACCTCGACGAACCGGTCCCCGAGGAGCTGGTGGACCGCCTCATCCAGCACGGTGGCACCCGCGTCACCTCCCCCAATCCGTACTGGAACGAATGGGGCGTCACCATCGAGGACCCGGACGGCTACCGCCTGGTGCTGTGCCGCCGCGGCTGGTCGAATTCCTGAGGCACCGAGGTTTCCCAGGCCCAGGCCCAGGCCCCCAGACCCATGCCCATGCCCAGGCCCAGGGCCAGGCCTAGGGCCATCGCGCTAGTGCGGCATCGTCAGGACCGCCACACCGTTGACGCGGTCGGCGGCGAGGTCGTCGAGGGCGGCGTCGGCCCGGTCGAAGGGGTACGGCGTGACCGTGGCGCTGATGCGGTTCTCGGCGGCCGCGGCGAGGAATTCACGCCCGTCCTCCCGGGTGTTGGCGGTGACGCTGCGGACGGTGCGTTCTCGGAAGAGGTGCCGCTCGTAGTCGAGTGACGGGATGTCGGTGAGATAGATACCGGCGATGCTCAGCGTGCCGCCCGCGTCCAGGGACTCCAGGGCGACCGGGACCAGTTCGCCCACCGGGGCGAAGAGGATGGCGGCGTCGAGCGGCTCGGGCGGACGGTCGTAGGCGTCTTTCGCGGAGGCGGCGCCGAGGTCCAGGGCGAGCGCGCGGGCGGCGGCTGAGCGGGTCAGGACATGGACGACGGCGCCCTGCGCGATGGCGACCTGGGCGGTGAGGTGCGCCGAGCCGCCGAAGCCGTAGATGCCGAGCCGGCCGCCCGGCGGGAGGTCGGCCCGGCGCAGCGCGCGGTAGCCGATGATCCCGGCGCACAGCAGCGGGGCGAGTTCCTCGTCGCGGTATCCGGAGGGCAGCTCATAGGCGTAGGCCGCCGGTACGGTGACGTACTCGGCGTAGCCGCCGTCCGCGTCCCAGCCGGTGTACTCGGAGAACGGGCACAGGTTCTCCTGGCGCCGGAGGCAGTAGCGGCAGCGGCCGCAGGTGCGCCGCAGCCAGGGGACGCCGATCCGGATTCCGGGGCCGGGGCCATGCGCCCGCGAGCCCGCCGCGACGACCTCGCCGACCGCCTCGTGACCGGGGACGACGGGGCTGCGGTGCGGGGGCAGATCGCCGTCGCGGACATGCAGATCGGTGCGGCAGACGCCACAGGCCCGGACCCGGACCAGCAGCTCGTCCTCCGCCGGCCGCGGAACCGGCAGCTCCACCTGTTCGATCCGGCCCGGGGCGGGGACCACCCATGCCCGCATGGTCGCCGGAAGGTCGACGTTCGCGTCCGTCACCTCGCCAACGTAACGCCGTGAGCACCGTGGCGACCGTAAGGCACGCGTTACGGCCATGCGGCGCCAAAAAGGGAAGAGATACGACCGGAAACTGCCAACCGCGTGCGAACCCGATCAGGCCGAGGTGCCGTCCATGGCCTTGCTCAGGCCGAAGTGCCGTCCATCGCGTTGATCAGGCTCGTGGGACGCATATCGGTCCAGTGCTCATTGACGTAGTCCAGGCACGCCTGGCGGTCGTCCTCGCCGTGGGCGACCGTCCAGCCCGCGGGGACCTCGGCGAAGGCGGGCCACAGCGAGTGCTGCCCCTCCTCGTTGACGAGCACGAGATAGCGGCCGTCGGGGTTCTCGAAGGGGTTGCTCATCGCTGGTCTCCTCGCTCACGGTCGGCGTCGACGAGCTTGACGGTACCGGCAGGGGGCGGGCACCCGCCGAGAGGTTCCCCGGGGTCTGGGGAAAAGCCTGGGGGATACGGAAAATGGCACCTTCCTGACGGAATTCGGGGTTCCGGGGCGCCTCTCGCCTACGGTCCGCGGCATGGTCGCGTCCGCCAGAACCGAGCCCAGGGGCTCCATGGCCATGGAGCTCACCACCGGCGACCCCGCGCTCACGGCCCGGCTGGAACGCGGAATGGACGCCTCGGAGAAGTGGCTGCGCGCTCTCGCCGCCGAGGCCCAGGACCCTTGTGTCGCCGAAGTCGCCGGACATCTCTTCGGCCCCGGCGGCAAGCGGCTGCGCCCGCTCCTGGCGCTGGTGGGCGCGGAGTTCGGCGAGCGCGCCCCGGCCATCGCCGACCCATCCGCCGCCGCCCTGTCCACCGCCGACCCGGCCATCGCCGCCCCGGCCGGCGCCGACCCATCCCCCGCCGTGGAGGCCGCCGCCCTGGCCGAGCTGGTGCATGTCGCCTCGCTCTACCACGACGACGTCATGGACCAGGCCCGTACCCGGCGCGGAGTCCCCAGCGTCAACGCCCGCTGGGGCAATACCACCGCCGTCCTCGCGGGCAATTGGCTGCTGTCGAAGGCGGCCCAGCTCGCGGCGGAACTCGGCCCGGAGACCATACGGCTGCAGTCCAAGGTCACCAATCGGCTGATCATGGGCCAGATACGGGAACTCGTCGGCCCCTCGGACGACGACGATCCGCTCTCCCACTACTTCACCGTGGTGGCCGGGAAGTCGGCCGCGCTCATCGCCATGGCCCTGCAACTGGGCGCGGTCCGGACGGGCGCACCGGAGCATGTCGTCCAGACGCTCGCCGAATACGGAGAACATCTGGGCATCGCGTTCCAGATATCCGACGACATCCTCGACATCACCTCCACCTCCGAGGTCTCCGGCAAGGAGCAGGGGAAGGATCTCGCGATCGGGGTCGCCAGCCTCCCGGTGTTGCTGGCACTGTCCGACGAGCGGCCGGAGGCGGGTGAGTTGCGCGCCCTGCTGACCGCCGCCACCGCGGGCCCGGAGGGCGCCGGGCTGCCGAGGGCCGTCGCGCTGCTGCACCGCTGCGGGGCGCTGGCGGAGGCGCGCACGGTGATGCACGCCCGGCTGCTGCGCGCCCGGACCGCGGCGAACAGACTGCCGGACGGCCCGGCGACCCGGGTTCTGCACGCGCTGTGCGACTTCGTGGCGCGCCGGGATCACTGACGGGCTTCCTCCGTACGGCGCCCGTACAGCTCCCGTAACGTGCCCATACGGCGCCCGTAAGGCGTCCATACCTCTCGCTCCGCCCCCTCCCCTCCCCTCCGTCAGCCCCGGTCGGCCGGTGTCCGCGTCACGACGTAATCTGAGCCGTATGGGCAGCTCACGGTCAGATGTGGTGGACGAGCCCATCGACCCCGATACCGGCCCGGTCCTTCCCGCCCGGCACAGCCCGTGGCGAGGGCAGGGCCCCGTGGTGGGTGTGGTGGCGGTGGGCGGCGCGCTCGGGGCGACGGCCCGCTACGGCGCGTCGCTGCTGTGGCCGACCCCGACCAGCGCCTTCCCCTGGACAACCCTGCTGGTCAACGCCGTCGGCTGCGCGATCATCGGCGTCTTCCTGGTGCTGATCAGCGAGATGTGGACGGCCCACCGGCTGGTGCGGCCCTTCTTCGGCACCGGTGTGCTGGGCGGCTTCACCACCTTCTCGACGTACGCCGTGGACTTCACCCGGCTGATCCAGGACGGCCGTATCGCGATCGCCTTCGGCTATCTGCTGGGCACGCTCATGGTGGCGATGGCGGCCGTATGGACGGCCGTGGCGGCGACCCGGCGCGTCCTCGGCGGGTACGGCGGCGGGTACCGCGGCGGCCCCGGCGGGAGGGCGGCCCGGTGATCGGCGAGCCCGCGCTGCGACTGACCGTCTTCATCGGCGAGAACGACACCTGGCACCGCAAACCGCTGTCCGCCGAGATCGTGCACCGCGCCCACCGCGCGGGGCTCGCGGGCGCGAGCGTGTTCCGCGGTGTCGAGGGGTACGGCTCCTCGTCCCTGATCCACACCTCGCGGCTGCTGTCGCTCGGCGAGGATCTGCCCATGGCCATCGTGATCATCGATACGGAGGAGCGAGTGCGGTCCTTCCTGCCTGAGCTGGAGGAGATCGTGGGTGACGGCCTCGTGGTGGTCGACCCGGTCGAGATCGTGCACCCCCGGGGGCGGGCCCGGTGAACTGGCTGCTGGTGATCGCGGGCGGGATGGTCGGCGCCCCGCTGCGCTATCTGACCGACCGCGCGGTGCAGACACGGCACGACTCGGTGTTCCCCTGGGGCACGTTCCTGGTCAATGTGGTGGGCTGTCTGGTGCTGGGCCTGCTGACCGGCGCGGCGGCGGAGGGGGCGGCGTCCCAGCGGCTGCAACTGCTGCTGGGCACGGGGCTGTGCGGGGCGCTGACGACGTATTCGACGTTCTCGTACGAGACCCTGCGGCTGGCCGAGGAGGGCGCCCGGCTGTTCGCCGTGGCGAATGTGGGCGTGAGTCTGGTGGTCGGGGTGGGCGCCGCCTTCGCGGGTGTGGGGCTGGCCCACGCCGTCTGGGGCTGATCACCAACCCCCGGCGGCCTTACGGCGCGCCGCCGCCCCGCTAGGGGGTGTCCGGCGGGTCGTGGCGCCTGCGGCGGGCTGTTCCCCTCCCCGCCCCTTCCCGGCACCTGACGATATGCGGCTCCGCCGCGTGCGGAGCTCCGCCCCAGACCCCGCTCCTCAAACTCCCCCAG
>NZ_JBHYVB010000080.1:28599-47592 GCF_042750115.1 Streptomyces sp. NPDC059455 | reverse complement strand
ACCCAGGAGGGGTGCCGGGCCGCCCGCCGTTCCGGGAGGGCGTTACTTCACCGCGCCCGCCATCACGCCCGCCACGAACTGGCGCTGGAAGGCGAAGAAGACCGCCAGCGGGATCAGCATCGAGACGAAGGCGCCAGGGCCGAGGATGTCGATGTTGTTGCCGAACTGGCGGACCTGCTGCTGGAGGGCGACCGTGATCGGGGGGTTGCCGCTGTCGGCGAAGATCAGGGCGACCAGCATGTCGTTCCAGACCCAGAGGAACTGGAAGATGCCCAGGGAGGCGATGGCCGGGCCGCCCAGGGGCATGACGACGCGCAGGAAGAGCCGCAGCTCGCCCGCGCCGTCCAGGCGGGCGGCCTCCAGGAGCTCGCGGGGGATCTCCGCGAAGAAGTTGCGGAGGAGGAAGATCGCGAAGGGGAGGCCGAAGGCGGTGTGGAAGAGGACCACGCCGGTGGTGGTCTGGAAGATGCCGATCTCGCCGAAGAGCTTGGCCACCGGGATCAGCGCGACCTGGATCGGGACCACCAGCAGGCCGACCACGATGAGGAACCACACGTCGCGGCCGGGGAAGTCCATCCAGGCGAAGGCGTAACCGGCCAGGGCGCCGATCACGACGACCAGCAGGGTCGCCGGGACGGTGATGGCGAGCGTGGTCCAGAGGGAGTCGGTGATCTGCTGGTTGCCCAGCAGATTGTCGTAGCCGCTGAAGGTGAGCTGTCCGGGGTCGGTGAAGACCTTCCACCACCCGGAGAGGTCCACCTCCGACGGGTCCCGCAGGGAGGACAGCAGCAGTCCGGCGGTCGGCATCAGCCACAGCAGGCCGACCAGGATCAGGACGACCCGGAGGACCCCGCCGCCGGCGCGGGCGGCGATCCGCGCGACCGGGGACTGCTTCGCCTGTACGACCGTGTCCGCGCTGGTCATCGGCGGCTCTCCCTTCGGATCCGGCGGATGTTGATGAACATGACGGGCAGCACGAGCAACAGCAGCAGCACGGCGATCGCGCTGCCGAGGCCCTGGTTGACGTCGGTGCCGAAGGACGACTGGAAGAGCTGGAGGGCGAGGACGTTGGCGTCGTCCTGGGAGGGTCCGGGCGCGATGATGTAGACGAGGTCGAAGATCTTCATCACGTTGATCATCAGCGTGACGACGACGACCGAGAGCACCGGCGCCAGCATCGGCACCGTGATCCGCCGGAAGACCTGCCACTCATTGGCGCCGTCCATCCGCGCGGCCTCCATCAGCTCGCGCGGCACCCCCGCGAGCCCCGCCGCGATCAGCACCATCGCGAAACCGGCCCAGATCCAGACGTACGCGCCGATGATGGCCGGGGTGACGAGGGACGGGCCGAGCCAGTCCACGCCGTTGTACGGCTCGGAGAAGTTCCAGGCGGGCAGCCGCAGTTGGGCGCCCTCGGCCTTGGCGGGGAGGGTGTACGTACCGTCCGCCGCCGACTTCGTCCGGGCGACGACCTTGCCGTCCTTGACCGCCTCGATCTTGAGGTCGGCCATCGCCTTCTCGCCCTTGTCGATGGTCCCCTGCTCACCACCGCCGCCCCGGGTGAAGTCGAACCAGACGGTGCCGGTGACCTTCCCGGGCTCGGCCTTGGCGGCCTTGGCGTCCTGCGCCCCGCTGATGTCCCCGCGCTTGGCCGCGACCAGCGGCAGCGAGGCGGGGGTGCCCGCGCGCACGGCGTCCTTGGTGGTGAACGAGCCGTTCGACGCCTCGGTCAGCCCGGCGGTGGGACGCGGATGGGCGCCGGGGAACGGCGGCGACTCGCTGAAGGAGTCATGTACGCCCACCCACATGGCGTTGGCCACGCCCTTGTCCGGGTCCTGCTCGTAGACCAGCCGGAAGATGATGCCCGCCGCCAGCATCGAGATGGCCATCGGCATGAAGACGACCAGCTTGAAGGCGGTGGCCCAGCGAATCCGCTCGGTGAGCACGGCGAAGATCAGGCCCAGCGCGGTGGAGACGGTCGGGGCCAGGATCAGCCAGATGACGTTGTTCTTGATGGCCGTCTTGGTGGCGTCGTCGGAGAACATCTCCTGGTAGTTGTCCAGGCCGACGAAGCCATTGCCCGAGGCGTCGAAGAAGCTCCGGTAGACGGAGTAGGCGATCGGATAGACGACGAGCGCCCCGAGCAGCACCAGGGCGGGCAGCAGGAACACCGCCGCCAGCCAGGGCCGGGTGCCCATGAGGCTCTTCCGCGCACGTGCGCTCGGCCGATTTGCCGGTGGGGAGGACGATGCCCGGCCAGGTGTGGCCGCGCCGTCCGCTGTCGCGGTCGACATGATGTGGTTCTCCCGGTCGAGTCGTCAGTTCTTGTACGCCTTGGCGGCATCCCGCTCCAGCTGGCGCTGGATGCCTGCGACATTCCTCGGGTTCTTGAGAAAGTCCTGGAGCGCTTTCCACTCGCCCTGCGCCGGCTTGCCGCCGAAGGAGGCGGGAGCCTGGTCGGACATGTCGAACCGGAAGTCATTGCCCGCCGCGATCAGCGCCTGTGCGATCTTGCGCATGGAGGCATTGGGATAGGCGCTGAACTTGACGTTCTTGTTCGCCGAGATGAAGCCGCCGGACTGGGCCCAGATGGTCCCGGCGTCGGGCGAGGCGAGGAAGGTGAGCAGCGCCTGCGCCGCCTTGCTGTTCTTCAGCGCCACGCCGACGTCGCCGCCGGTCACGACGGGCGCGTCCGCGCCCACCGCCGGGAACGGGAACACCTTCGCGTCCTGGTCCAGCTCCGCGCCCGCGTCGGCGACGTTGGCGGCGACGAAGTCGGCCTCGAAGACCATGCCCGCGTCCGGCTCGGCCTTGTTGCCGAACGCCTTGGTGACGGAGTCCGGGAACGCGGTCTGGAGCGCGCCGCCCCGGCCGCCCGCGACCAGGCCCTTGGTGCCCCAGAGCTCGGCGAGTGTCTCGAGCGCCTTCTTCACCGACGGATCGGTCCACTTGATCTTGTGCTGGGCGAGCTGGTCGTACTTCTCCGCGCCCGCCTGGGAGAGATAGACGTTCTCGAACCAGTCGGTGAGCGTCCAGCCGTCCTGGCCGCCGATCGCGACCGCGTCGGTGCCGGAGTCGGAGATCAGCTGGGCCTGCTCCAGGAACTCCTGCCAGGTCTTGGGCACCTTGGCGCCCGCGTAGTCGAACGCGGAGGTGTTGTACCAGAGCAGGGATTTGTTGCTGGCCTTGAAATACACCCCGTAGGGCTTGCCCTGGTACGAGCCGAGATCCTGCCAGCCCTTGGCGAAGTTCTTGGTCAACTCGGCCTTGGCGGCGGTGTCGAGCGGCTTGGCCCAGCCCTTCTGGGCGAACTCGCGCATGACGCCGACCTGTCCGACCATCGCGACATCCGGCGGAGCGCCGCCCGCGATCTTCGAGCCGACGAAGCCCGCCATGTCGTCACCGCTCGGTACGAAGGAGACCTTGGCGCCGGTGCGCCTCTCGAACTCCTTGAGCACCTTGGTGAAGTTCTCCTGCTCGGTGCCCGTCCAGACCGCCGTGACCTGGAGTTTCTGCCCCTTCAGATTCGGCAGTTTCACGGTGTTGGGCGGCGGGCCGCCGCTGACCGTGTCTCCGTCGTCGCCGCCGCAGCCCGCGGCGGTGAGCATGAGTGCTCCCGCCGCCAGCAGGGCCACCGCGACTCGTGTCGAACGCTTCGTAGGAAGCGATACGTGCATCCCCGTGTTCCCTCCGATGCCGGCCGCCCCCGCGCGGCCGTGTCCCGTGCTGAGTAGTCCTACGCCCGGTCACCGAACGTGGCAATACTGCGTCCGGCGTTCACTCACGGATCGTGACCGGGCCGTGATGAAGAGTCGCCGTGAAACAGGGCAGGTGGGACAGACGGGAGGATGGCCGGAACGGATCGGAAACTCGGCCAGGGGGGATGGGAACGGTCGGGAACGGGCGCGAAACGGACGGGAATCGGGCGGGAATCGGACAGCTATCGGGCAGGGTACGGGCGGTGAGGGGCGGGGCCGGTCAGATCAGCGCGGGTGCGGTGGGCGCGTCCGCCGACTGCGCGGCGCGCTGCAGCGCACTGGCGAGAAGCGCCAGGTCGGTGGGGCCGTTCCCGAGCTCGCGCAGCGGCCGGCGGGCGGGCGGATCACCCATCCGCCGCCACTCCAGCGGTACGACGGTGGGCCGCTGGGTCGCGGTCCGCGGTATCCGTCCGGTCACCCGGCCCGCCTGAAACGGCGTTCCGGCGGCGTCATCCGGGCGGAACAGCCGCCCACGGCCCGGCGCCGGATCGCCGCCCGGGGCGGCTGCGGCGGCGGGGGTGGATGTGACCGAGCGTGTCGATGCGGCGGGGGAGGTACCGGGCCTTCCGGGCTCGCCGGGGTGTGCGGAGTGGGTGGCGTGTGTGGGTCCGGTGGGGTGTGTGGGTCCGGTGGGGTGTGCGGGTCCGGTGGGGTGCGCGGGTCCGGTGGGGTGCGTCTGGCCGGTTGGGCGTGCGGGCGCCGCGGTGTTCAGTGGGCGCGCGTCCAGGGCGATCCGCAGCGCGGCCCGCTCGACGGCCGCCGTGTCCGCCGTACGGTCCGGACGGCCGGACGCCACGACCAGATGCACCCCGAGGCGCGCGCCGTCACGGGCGATCGCCTCCAGCGCCCGGACGACCGAACCGGACGCCGGCCGGCCGGGGCTGCCGAGGGCCGGGGCCACCAGCGCGTCGAAGTCGTCGACGATCACGACGAGACGGGGGAGGAGGGAGTGCGGACGGGCGGGCGCCGAGCTCTCGGTGCGCGTGCGCTGGGCGCGCAGATTGAGCGTGTGGAGGGTGTCGCTCGGGGGAGGGTCGATATCGCCGGGCGGGCGAGGCGCGACGACCCGGGGCGCACCGGCCGCACCCGGCGTGCCAGGGCCGGACGCGCCCGTGTTGGCGCCCCTGGTGCCGCCCGAGGTGCCGCCCGAGGTGCTGCCCGGACCCGCGTCGTCGCCGCTGTCGCCGCCGCTCTCACCCTCGCCGGGGTGGTGGGGCCGGGCGTGCCAATCCGTGAAGTCCTGCCGGCCCAGCAGTTCGGCGCGGCGCTTGAGCTCCGAGCTGAGGGCCTGTGCGAACTCCCGCATGCGTACCGGGTCGGTGGCCGACAGATGCGTCGAGACATGCGGCAGATCCGTGCACACCCGCAGCCCCTCGCCCGCTCCGGCCCCGGCGCCGTCGACCAGGATGAGCTCGAGCCGGTCCGGCCGTTCGGCGGCCGCGAGCGAGGCGGCGAACGAGCGCAGCAGCTCCGTCTTTCCGGTGCCCGCCGCGCCGTCGATCAGTGCGTGCGGACCCTCCTCGGCGGCCAGATCGACCGCGAGCGGGCCGCGCGGACCGGCGCCGAGGACGGCCAGCGCCCGGCCGCCCGCCGGGACCTCGTCCGCCGTGGCCGCCCAACGGGCCAGCAGGGACGCGGGCGTGGCCCGCGCGAGCCCCAACTCGTCCAGCAGCCGCGCCGAGTCCGGCAGCGGGACGGTCGGCGGGCCGTCGGAGCCGCCGAACGCGCCGTCCTGCGCGGAGGCGGCCGGGCGCAGGGGCGCGAGCGCCCGCGCGAACCGCTCGGCCCACGCCGCCGACACCGCGTCCACGGTGATGGTCGTGGTGGCGCCCGTCGCGCCGGTGATCCCGTTGACCCCACTCGTGCCGGGCGCGGCCCCGTCCCCGTGGACGATCTGGAGCGCCGTGGCCACATCACCGCTCAGCACGGCCGCCACCCCGCACGCCGCGAACGCGGCGGACGCGGAACGCGCGGCCTCGTAGCTCATGGGCAGCGGGGACGTGGGCGACGCGGCGGGCGCCTCGGCCAGACAGAGCAGATGGATTCCGGCCGCGGAACCGGTCACCGCCAGCCGGGCGAGCGTGTCGCGCAGCGCGCCCGGACCTGGGGCGCCGTCCACGACCACCACGGTGTACGGCCCGAAGTGGCGTGCGGCCACGGACTGCGCGGCGGCCGGGGAGGCGCTCGCCCAGCCGGGGCCCAGCGGCCCGTCCTCCAGCCGCCGGGTCAGTTCCTCCGTACGGGCCGCGGCCTGCTCCACGTCGTACGCGAGCAGCAGCCGGCAGTCCTGCCCGCGCAACGGCTGGACCTGCGGCAGCCAGCCGAGCCACGACCACTCCGCGAGCCGCTCCTCACCGCTGATCAGGACGATCTCCAGCGCGGCCGGTGAGTGCAGGGCCGCCAACTGCGCCACGACGGACCGGGCGAGCCCCGCAACCCGCGTCCGCGGGCCCGCGAGACCCAGCGAACCGCACTGCCGCAGATCGACGGTCACGGGCGCGGCGGGCAACGGCCCGCCCTCGGCCGTCAGCTGGTCGGCCGAGCCGAGCCGTACGGTGAGCGCGTCCGGATGCCCAGGGGCGCGCTCCCAGAGGCGCGAGCCCGGCCCCAGCGCCGTCATCAGCATGGTGGCCGGATCCGGCCACCGCCGCTGCAACGCCTCCGCCTCCGCGGCCGCCCGCGCCGCCACGCCCTGGTCCTCCCGCACCCCACCCCGCTCGGCCGCCTTCCCCCCGGCCAACTGCCGCACCCAGGCCCCTATCCCCCGCCGCCGAGCCTGCGCCCCCGGCGCATCCAGCGCATACCCCCCGCCATGCGTAAGCTCCCCGGCACCCCGCCGTCCGGGGGCGTCGTACGCCGCGCCTCCGGCCTGCGGTCGCCCGCCGCGCCGGTCACTGTCGGCGGGAGCCCCGCCATATCCCGGGCGGCCGGGGTCGGCCGAGCCGGGGCCGCCGCGCGCCCCGGCGCCCGGCTGGCCGCTGTACGGCGCCCCGCCGTAGCCCGCGTCGGCGGAGGGTCCCTGCGGGCCTTCCTGGCCGCGTCCTTGGCCGTACGGCTGACCGCCGCCCCGGGCGTCGCCGTACCCCGCGCCCGGACCGGACTGCCGCCCGGAGTCGGCGTCGCCTTCGCGCTGCCTGCTGCGGCCTGTGCCACCGGGGCCCGCCGGGTCGGTTCCACGGGGTGTGGGCCGGTGGTCCTGGGCGGCCTTCGAGTGGCGGCTGCCGGTCGGCCGTGGGCCGTGGGCCGGATGCGCGCTGCCGCCCGCGCCGGGTCGGCTCTGGTCGGCTCGTGCGGGCTGCCCCGCTGGGCCTTGTCCGGCGGTTCGGGCCCCGGGGGTGCGCTCACTGCGTCGGGTGCGGGCGGTGGACGGGTCCTCGTACGGCTGGGCGCCGGGGGCCGAGGGGCCCCGGCCGCGCCCGGCAGCGTCGCCGCGCGGATCGGGGGCCGCACCCTCGCCGGGGCTCCAGTCGTCGTCGTTCCGGTGGGCGTAGGAGCTCGCCCCGCCCGGGATCCCGGTGCCCGCGTCGCCGCGCGGTCCGGTGCCTGTGCTGCCGCTATTGCCGCGCGGCCCGGAGGGCGCTCCCGCACCGGGGCTCCAGCCGTCCTCGCTCCCGTGGGCGCCGGCCCGGTCGTGGGACTCGTGGTCGGGCCGGCCCACTCTCGTCCAGCCCGTGCCGGGGTGGCGGGTGGGAGGGGTCCAGGGGCCCTGGGCGGTGTCGGTGGGGGCGGCGGGCTGGGGGGCGCCGGTCCAGGGGGCCTTGGTGTGGGTGGGGTGGTCACCGGCGGGGGTGACGCGGAGGTGGCCCTCGCCGTCCGCCTGGACGGGGAGGCGGGTGGGGGCCGAGGGCATCGCCGGTGCCGTGGAGGGGACGCGCAGCCGCAGGGCGGACTCACCGATCCGCAGCAGCGCCCCCGGCTCCAGGGGCACCGGCTGGGGGCCCACGGGGACGCCGTCGGCGGCGGTGCCGTTCGTGGAGCCCAGGTCGGCGATGGTCACACGGCCGTCCGCGGCGACCGTGACCGCGCAGTGCAGCCGGGAGACGTCGGGGTCGTCCAGGGGGACGTCCGCGTCGGCGGAGCGGCCGATGCGGACTTGGCCGCCGTGCAGCAGGTGGACGCCGCCCGCGTCGGGTCCCGCGACCACGTCCAGGTGGACCGTGGCGTCGGCGACGGCGGTCTCGGGCAGGCCGGGGTAGCCGGGGTAGTGGTCGGAGTCGGGGTCGGCGGGGCCGTGCAGGGAGAGCACCGCGCCGTCCACCAGCGGCGGCTCGCCGAGCGCACAGCGCTGCGGGTCCAGCCGCTCACCCCCCGCGTACAGCACCACCGCGCCGCCGCTGCCGCCGGAACCCCCCGCCTCGTACCCGGCGGCGGCGACCGCGTCGGCCAGCCCGCCGGCCACCGCGGCGAGGGCGGTGCCGACGGGCGCGGTGACCAGGACGTCCACCGCGCCCACGAGGGCGTGCGGCCCGGACGCGGGCGCAGGATGGTGGCCGGAACGGCCCGGGTGGGCGCTGCGCGGCCCGAGGACGGTCAGCCGAATCTGCATCGCCGTCAACGGTCCCTTCTGTCCGGGGGGCCGGGCAGGGGTGCCGACCCCCACCACCGCCCCCAGGCCCTTCGGCACGTACAGGTCCGTACGGGGTCGTACGGGTCACGGAGCGTGAGCCTCCCGGCGCTCGGCGCTTCCGTGCTGCCTGCATCCTCGCACCTGCCACCGACAGTTCGCCCGCCGCCCGGCGCTACATGATCTTGATTGGTCGGCTAGTCGGCCGAAACTGGCTGATTGCGACCGGAACGGCCGCCCTTGAGCCGCCCTTGAGGTGAGGGAAGCCGCCCCGGCCGCGCCCCTCCGCGCCTCGCCGCGCCCGTTTGAGCGGCGATTGAGCGGTCAACGAGCGACCCGGACCACTGTTGGCAACCATCCGTCCGGATCACACGTCTTCCCACGGACCGGACCCGGTGCCGGACCCTGGCACCGGACCCCCGCGCCGGACCCTCGTGTGGTGATCGGATAGGGCGCACCGTGTGTCGCCATTACAGTGGGGCGGACGAGTACAACAAGACGAGCACCAGAGCAGACCCACACAGCAGACCATCGCAGTCCACCGATGTAAGACCACGATCAGGGAGCGCATGACGTGCGGCCGGTAGGCAGCAAATACCTGCTCGAGGAGCCGCTCGGGCGCGGAGCCACGGGCACCGTCTGGCGAGCCAGCCAGCGGGAGACGGCGGGGGCCGAGGCGGCCGTGGCCGGGCAGCCCGGCGAGACCGTCGCGATCAAGGTCCTCAAGGAGGAGCTCGCGAACGACGCGGACATCGTCATGCGCTTTCTCCGCGAGCGCTCGGTGCTGCTCAGGCTCACCCACCCCAACATCGTCCGCACCCGCGACCTGGTGGTCGAGGGTGATCTGCTGGCCTTGGTCATGGATCTGATCGATGGCCCGGACCTGCACAACTACCTGCGCAGCAACGGCCCGTTCACCCCCATGGCCGCATCCCTCCTCACCGCCCAGATCGCCGACGCGCTCGCCGCCAGCCATGCCGACGGCGTGGTCCACCGCGATCTGAAGCCCGCCAACGTGCTGCTCGCGGGCACCGGCGAGGGCCAGGAGATGCACCCGATGCTGACCGACTTCGGCATCGCGCGCCTCGCCGACTCGCCCGGCCTCACCCGCACCCAGGAGTTCGTCGGCACCCCCGCCTATGTGGCGCCGGAGTCCGCCGAGGGCCGTCCGCAGACCTCCGCGGTGGACATCTACGGCGCGGGCATCATGCTGTACGAGCTGGTCACCGGCCGTCCGCCGTTCGCCGGCAACACCGCCCTCGAGGTGCTCCACCGCCACCTCAGCGAGGAGCCGCGCCGCCCCTCGACCGTGCCCGAGCCGCTGTGGACCGTCATAGAGCGCTGTCTGCGCAAGCGGCCCGAGGAGCGCCCGAGCGCCGAGAGCCTGGGCCGGGCGCTGCGCGTGGTCGCCGCCGGTGTCGGCGTGCACGCCTCGGCCGCGCAGGCGGAGGCGGCGCTCGGGGTGGCCGCGCTGCTGGCCCCGGACCCGGCGCCCGCGCCGGTCCCGGACACCGCGCCCGCGGGCGCGGCCGACCCGACCCAGGCGCTCCCCACGAACGCCCCGGGCGGCACCCCTTCGTACGATCCAGCCGCGCCCACCAATGTGATGCCCACCACAGGCGCGAACGCCGGGGCCAACGCCGACCCCACCCAGGTGCTGCCGAGCGGCTCCGGGCCGGGCGGAGGCGCCGATCCGACCCGCGCCATGCCGCCCGTACCGCCCGGTGGGCCCGGCCAGGACGATCCGCACCCCTGGCAGAACCAGCTGCGCGCGGCCCGTGACCGCAATGAGCAGACCCAGGTCCAGTACCTCGACCCGAGCGAGGACCCGCTGCGCCGTCGGCCCCACCGGCCCGCGCCGCCACCGCAGCAGTACCAGCAGCAGCAGTACCAGCAGCAGCAGCAGTACCAGCAGCCTCAGCAGCCGCCCCAGCGCCGGCGAGGCCGCCAGCAGCCGCAGCAGTACCAGCAGCCTCAGCAGTACGCCCCGGCGCCGCACCACCCGCAGCAGCCCCAGCCGCAGCGTTACGCCCCGCCGCCGCAGCAGCCGGAGCCGCGCCGCGAGCCCCGGCAGCGGAGCTCCAACCCCAACCGGATGAAGATCCCGGGCCTGGGGTGTCTCAAGGGCTGTCTGTTCGTGATCGTGGTCCTGGTCATCGGCTCCTGGCTGGTCTGGGAGCTGAGCCCGCTCAAGGACTGGATCGCCGACGGCAAGGGCTACTGGGACGCGGTCTCGGGCTGGGCCAAGGACATCGGCCAGTGGATCGAGGACCTCGGCGGCCCCAGCAGCTGACCCGCCCCGGTCCTGTTCGGGCCCGGGGCCCCGGGCCCGTCCCCGGTCCTGGCCCGTCTCCGGTTCCGGTCCGGCTCCGCCTCCGTACCTCCCACTCCGGTGATTTGTCGACATCCGAAGGGTGTTTTCCGCCGCAGAAGTGACAGTTGGCGTTGTCTGGTGCACCCAACGCGCCAGTAGCCGCGTAGCTTTGTCGCCAACGTGCCCCCCTTGTCGGAGGATTCGGAGCAGTCTTGTCACGGAAGATCGGCAGTCGGTACACCGCGCATCAGCTCCTGGGGCGCGGCAGCGCCGGCGCGGTGTGGCTGGGTGACGGGCCCGAGGGACCCGTCGCCATCAAGCTCCTGCGTGAGGACCTCTCCTCCGACCAGGAGCTCGTGGAGCGCTTCGTCCAGGAGCGCACCGCACTGCTCGGCCTCGACCACCCCCGGGTGGTCGGGGTACGCGACCTGGTGGTCGACGGCAATGACCTCGCGCTGGTCATGGACCTGATCCGCGGTACGGATCTGCGCACCCGCCTCGACCGCGAGCGCCGGCTCGCCCCCGAGGCCGCCGTCGCGATCGCGACGGACGTCGCCGACGCGCTGGCCGCCGCGCACGCCGCCGGGGTCGTCCACCGCGACGTCAAGCCGGAGAACGTGCTGCTGGACATGCAGGGCCCGCTCGGCCCCGGCGGTGCCCACCCCGCCCTGCTCACCGACTTCGGTATCGCCCGGCTGGTCGACGAGCCGACCCCGATCCGCGCCCAGCCCGCCCGCGACCGGCAGTCCTCCCAGGGCCGCTCGCCGAACCCGCGCAGCGTGATCGGCACCCCGGACTATCTGGCCCCCGAGATCGTCGAGGGGCTGCCGCCCAGGGCCAGCGTGGACGTGTACGCCCTGGCGACGGTCCTGTACGAGATGCTGGCGGGCTTCACGCCCTTCGGCGGCGGTCATCCGGGCGCGATCCTGCGCCGCCATGTGACCGAGACCGTGGCGCCGCTGCCCGGGATCCCCGACGAGCTGTGGCAGCTGCTCCTCCAGTGCCTGGCCAAGGCGCCCGCCTCCCGGCTGCGCGCCTCCGAGCTGGCCGCCCGGCTGCGCGAGCTGCTGCCCAGCCTGGCCGGATATCCGCCGCTGGACATCGACGAGCCCGATGAGCAGCAGGAGGGCGGCGAGCGGGAGGGCGCGGAGGCCGAGACCCCGCACCGCGGCGTCTCCGTCCCCGCCGCCGGGCCCGCGCCGCGGACGCCCCCGCGGCGGCGCGGCGCGGTGCCGCTGGTCCCGGGCGCGGTGCCGGACTCCAGCCGGGAGACCCACACCAGCATGCGGGTGCCCAGCGCGGACGAGCTCGCGGGCGGCGCCCACGGCACCGCGCGCGCCCCCCGGGTACACGGCCAGCGCCGGGCGGGCTCGGCCCGTAACCCCGCGGTCGCGGGCGCGCTGCGCCGCCGCCGGCTGAAGGTGGCCGCGGTCACCCTGGCCGCGCTGGTCGCGGTGGCGCTCGGCGGATGGCTGGCGGCGAGCGGCGACGACGGCGGCGACCCGCCCAAGGGCGGCGAGCACTCCGTCTCCCAGGACCCCGGTACGCCATGACCGGGGACGGGGTCAGTCTTCGGTAGCGGTTACGCTGGTCCCGTGGCAGTCGTCGATGTATCCGAAGAGCTGAAGTCCCTCTCCTCGACCATGGGGTCGATCGAGGCCGTCCTGGACCTCGACAAGATGAGGGCCGACATCGCCGTGCTCGAGGAGCAGGCGGCGGCCCCGTCCCTGTGGGACGATCCGGAGAACGCGCAGAAGGTCACCAGCAAGCTCTCCTATCTCCAGGGGCACCTGCGACGGGCCGAGGAGCTGCGCGGCCGGATCGACGACCTCGAGGTGCTGTTCGAGCTCGCCGCCGACGAGGGCGACGACGACGCGCGCGTCGAGGCCGAGGCCGAGCTGGAGGCCGTCCGCAAGTCGGTCGACGAGATGGAGGTGCGCACCCTCCTGTCCGGCGAGTACGACGCCCGTGAGGCGCTCGTGAACATCCGCGCCGAGGCGGGCGGGGTGGACGCCGCCGACTTCGCCGAGCAGCTCCAGCGGATGTATCTGCGCTGGGCCGAGCGCCACGGCTACAAGACCGAGATCTATGAGACGTCGTACGCGGAGGAGGCCGGCATCAAGTCGACCACCTTCGCCGTGCAGATCCCGTACGCCTACGGGACGCTCTCCGTCGAGCAGGGCACCCATCGCCTGGTGCGGATCTCGCCGTTCGACAACCAGGGCCGCCGCCAGACCTCCTTCGCGGGCGTCGAGGTGCTGCCGGTCGTCGAGCAGACCGACCACATCGAGATCGACGAGTCCGAGCTGCGCGTGGATGTCTACCGCTCCTCGGGCCCCGGCGGCCAGGGCGTCAACACCACCGACTCCGCGGTGCGGTTGACCCACATCCCCACCGGCATCGTCGTCTCCTGCCAGAACGAGCGCTCGCAGATCCAGAACAAGGCCACCGCGATGAACGTCCTCCAGGCCAAGCTGCTTGAGCGGCGCCGCCAGGAGGAGCAGGCCAAGATGGACGCGCTCAAGGGCGACGGCGGCAATTCCTGGGGCAACCAGATGCGTTCGTACGTCCTGCACCCGTACCAGATGGTCAAGGACCTGCGCACCGAGTTCGAGGTCGGCAATCCGCAGGCGGTGCTCGACGGTGAGCTGGACGGTTTCCTGGAGGCCGGGATCCGCTGGCGCAAGCAGCAGGAGCAGGGGAAGTAACCTTCCCGCTCGCCCCAACCGGTCGCGCACACCGCGTTTTTGGTCACAGTCCGGTACCCATGCATGCGGCAAGGACTTCCATAGCGGACATCTCGCGTGCAATGGCCTTGACGGTGGTCTGAAAACTGGGAAGGCTGACGCGCGGCATGCGTATGACTGGGGCGCGTGTTGCACGGGGGCCGGCGGACCGCCTCAGACGGATAGAGGCCCGCGGACTTTGAGACCCCCCGAGCCGTTGCCCCGTGCATAGCTGCTCCATTGACGAGTACAGCTACTGGGGGTAGCAGGCAGATGACGAAGAAGACGCGGCTGCGCGTGGCGCGAATAGCGGCCGGTGCGGTGATCGCCGCCGGCGCGTCGCTCACCGCCGCCGGCGCCGCATCGGCCGTTGGTGTTGATGTCGGTATCGGCGGCGTGAACGTTTCCGCGAACGCGGACGAGAAGGGCCTGGACGTCGGCGTCGGTATCGGCAACGGTAACGGCAAGCCGACCGACGAGCCCACCGACGACCCGACCTCGATCCCGACGGAGCCGACGGACGAGCCGACCGTCCCGCCCACGGACGAGCCGACCCAGCCGCCGACGGACGAGCCCACTCAGCCGCCCACGGACGAGCCGACCGAGCCGCCGACCGGTGAGCCGACTCAGCCGCCGACCAGCGAGCCGAGCGGCGAGCCCACCGACGGCCCGACCGCCCAGCCGAGCACGCCCGGCCAGGGCGGCACCGGCGGCGGTGGCGACGACAGCACCTGCACGGTGGACCTCGACAGCACCAACTGCGACGACAACACCGGCACCGACAATGTCGGCTCCAAGCCGGTGGAGCAGGGCAAGGCCAAGGAGCAGCTGGCCGAGACCGGTGCCTCCGAGACCACGTTCCTGCTGGTCGGCGCCGCGACGATGATCGCCGGTGGTATCGGCTTCCGCTTTGTGCCGCGTCTGGTGAACCGTAACAACGTGGCCTGATCGCGCGACTCACGCACGGTAAGGGGCCCGGAGCGCTAAGCGCTCCGGGCCCCTTGTGCGTTTATCGGGCCCCCGGTGCGTTCAGGGGCGCCATACCCGGCGTATCGCTTCGTAACGCTCCGTTACGCCGTCGCCATCTCATGCGCGAGCACGGCCACCGTGATGAGCGCCACCAGCAGCGCTATCAGCGCGGCCGGGGTCAGCCCGCCGAACATGCCCTCCTGCTGGAGGCGCTCCCTGCTGGCCCGGCAGACCGGGCAGCGGCCCTCGCTGACGGGGCTCGCGCAGTTGGCGCAGACGAGCCTGTCGTACGTCATGCGCTTTCTCCTCCCGCGCGGCGGTGCCGCAGTAGACACGGGGCCAACGCTCAGGGAAATGGGTTGGTTCCCCTTCCACTGTGCCAGCTTCCGTCCGGTTCGGCGCGCCCCGCACGATTCCGTGCCGTATCCGTACCGGTTTCGTGGCCGTTTCAGCCGCCCCGACGGGCGGCTTGTCAACCGTTTGACCCCAATAGTGCAGTGAAGAAACCCACCCACGCCGGACGGCGGACTGCGCGCCCATGCGCGCTTCGCGTATGGTCACGCTCACCGACGGGAGCCGCTTCGGCTGCAGCCCGTACCGCTACCCAGGTCGACCGTGGTGCATCAGTGATCCGATTCGACAACGTATCCAAGACATACCCCAAGCAGACCCGTCCCGCACTCCGGGATGTCTCGCTCGAGATCGAAAAGGGCGAGTTCGTCTTCCTGGTGGGCTCCTCGGGGTCGGGAAAATCCACTTTCCTCCGGCTGCTGCTCCGCGAGGAGCGCGCCAGCCATGGCGCGGTCCATGTGCTGGGGAAGGACCTCGCGCGGCTGTCCAACTGGAAGGTGCCGCAGATGCGCCGCCAGTTGGGGACCGTCTTCCAGGATTTCCGGCTGCTCCCCAACAAGACGGTCGGGGAGAATGTCGCCTTCGCGCTCGAGGTGATCGGCAAGCCGCGCGGCGCCATTCGGAAAACCGTTCCCGAGGTGCTCGATCTCGTGGGTCTTGGCGGTAAGGACGACCGTATGCCCGGCGAGCTCTCCGGTGGTGAACAGCAGCGGGTGGCCATCGCCCGCGCGTTCGTCAACCGTCCGATGCTGCTGATCGCCGACGAGCCGACGGGAAACCTGGACCCCCAGACCTCCGTCGGCATCATGAAGCTGCTGGACCGGATCAACCGGACCGGCACCACGGTCGTCATGGCCACGCACGACCAGCAGATCGTGGACCAGATGCGCAAGCGCGTGATCGAACTTGAGAAGGGCCGCCTCGTCCGCGACCAGTCCCGCGGCGTCTACGGCTACCAGCACTGAAAGGACGCCATGCGCGCCCAGTTCGTCCTGTCGGAGATCGGCGTCGGTCTCCGCCGCAATCTCACGATGACATTTGCGGTCATCGTCTCCGTGGCCCTCTCGCTCGCCCTGTTCGGCGGGTCCCTGCTCATGCGCGAGCAGGTGAGCACGATGAAGGGCTACTGGTACGACAAGGTCAACGTCTCGATCTTCCTCTGCAACAAGAACGACAAGGAGACCTCGGCCAACTGCGCCAAGGGCGCGGTCACCGAGGCGCAGAAGCAGGAGATCGAGTCCGAGCTCAAGCAGATGAACATCGTGGAGTCGGTGCACTTCGAGACCAGTGAGGAGGCGTACAAGCACTACAAGGAGCAGTTCGGCGACTCACCGCTGGCCGACTCCCTGACCCCGGACCAGATGCAGGAGTCCTTCCGTATCAAGCTGAAGGACCCCGAGCGCTATGACGTCATCTCCACGGCCTTCGCCGCCCGGCCCGGGGTGCAGGAGGTCCAGGACCAAAAGGCCCTGGTCGACGACTTGTTCAATCTGCTCAACGGCATGAACTTCGCGGCGCTCGGCGTGATGACGCTGATGCTGATCGTCGCGCTGATGCTGATCGTCAACACCGTGCGGGTGTCGGCGTTCAGCCGCCGCCGGGAGACCGGGATCATGCGATTGGTCGGCGCGTCCAGCTTCTATATCCAGATGCCGTTCATCATGGAGGCCGCCATCGCGGGGCTGCTGGGCGCGGGCTTCGCCTGTGTACTGCTGGTCAGCGGGCAGTACTTCCTGGTCAACAACTGGCTGGTGGACAAGATCGATGTGATCAACTTCATCGGCTGGGACGCGGTGCTGGCGAAGCTGCCACTGGTGCTGGCGATTGGCCTGCTCATGCCCGCTCTCGCGGCGTTCTTCGCGCTCCGCAAGTACCTCAAGGTGTGACATTCGCCTACGGCGCCGTACCGGATAACGCCCGGTACGGCGCCTGTTGGTGCCCTACACTCACCGGCATGTCGGGCCCGTGTTTGTTCGTCCATCCCCGCCGCATTCGCCGCGGGGCCGCCCTGACATTGGTCTTCGTCGGCGTGCTCGCCACCGGGGCGGCCGTCGGTTCCTGGGGCGCCGAGCCCGTATCGCGCCGGGACCCCCAAGCCGCCCGGATACCGGCTCGCGCCTACGTCGCCGCGGTGGAGAGCGACCAGGTCAAGGCGGCCGCGGCCGCGGCCCAGGAGGACGGGAAGTCCGGTTCCAAGGCCGCCCGTGAGGTGGTGAGCCGCAGCGGAGACCGGTGGGGCGCGGTCTACAGCGCCCGTGAGTACGAGGGCTACCGTCAGACCCTCGACGGCGCCTACGTCGGCGTCGGGATCTCCGCCCGCCGGGACGCCCAGGGGCGGATCGCGGTGGAGCGGGTCGAGCCCGGCAGCCCCGCCCAGAAGGCCGGGGTCCGGGCCGGTGACCGGCTGCGCACGGTCGACCACAAAACCGTGACCGGGCGGCCCGTCACCGAGGTCGTCGCCCTGCTGCGCGGCCCCGCCGACGGCTCCCCGGGCACCCGGGTGGAGCTCGGGCTGCGGCGCGGCGGCCACGAATGGACGCAGGAGCTCCGCCGGGCCCGGATGGCCACGGACCCGGTGACCGTCGACCGGCTCAGCGGCTACGACGACCACAGACCCGGCGCCGTCCGGATCAAGGTCGACTCGTTCACCAAGGGCACCGGAGAGCGGATCCGGCACGCGGTGCGCTCCATCCCCCGGGGCGACGGCGTCCTGCTCGATCTGCGGGGCAACTCCGGCGGACTGGTCTCCGAGGCCGTCACCGCGGCCTCCTCCTTCCTCGACGGTGGCCTGGTCGCCACCTATGACGTCCGCGGTGACCAGCGAGTTCTCGACGCGCGACCCGGCGGCGACACCGCCAGCCCGCTGGTGGTGCTGGTCGACGGCGGCACCATGAGCGCCGCCGAACTCCTCACCGGCGCCCTCCAGGACCGCGGCCGCGCCGTGGTCGTGGGCTCCAGGACCTTCGGCAAGGGCTCGGTCCAGATGCCGAGCGAACTCCCCGACGGCTCGGTCGCCGAGCTCACCGTCGGCCACTACCGGACCCCCGCCGGGCGTAACGTCGACGGCGAGGGCATCGACCCGGACCTGACGGTCAAGGGCGACGACGGTCCGTCCGCGGAGGCGCGGGCGCGCACGGTATTGAGTGGCCTCGGGGGCGGGTCCTAGTGCGAGAATGGCCTGACCATGGCTAAAGAGACGGGTCGCAAGCTGATCGCGCAGAACAAGAAGGCGCGGCACGACTATCACATCCTGGACACCTACGAGTGTGGTCTGGTGCTGACCGGTACCGAGGTGAAGTCGCTCCGCCAGGGGCGCGCCTCGCTCGCGGACGGCTTCGCCCAGCTCGACGGCGGCGAGGCATGGCTGCACAACGTGCACATCCCCGAGTACAGCCAGGGCACCTGGACCAACCACTCGGCGCGCCGCCGGCGCAAGCTGCTGCTGCACCGGGCGGAGATCGACAAGCTGATCGGCAAGACCCAGGAGTCCGGCCACACCCTGGTGCCGCTGGCCCTGTACTTCAAGGACGGCCGGGCCAAGGTCGAGGTCGCGCTGGCCAAGGGCAAGAAGGAGTACGACAAGCGCCAGACCCTCCGGGAGAAGCAGGACCGCCGCGAGACCGATCGGGCGATCTCGGCGGCCCGCCGCCGCGAGCGCGCCTGAGGTCCCGCCGCCCCGGGGCGCGCCGACGTCCGTTCGGCACCCCCAGGGCGCGCCTGGCGTCGTCCGGCGCGCGCTGACGAGCGGGAATGATGTGGCCTTGTGGCGCGTTGTTCACCTATGATGGTTCTGCGCCCCACCGAGGGCGTGGCACCACCTTTGAAAACACAACATGGGGATGATCGGTTTCGACAGCGGCTGTCGAAGCAGGGGAAGCGAGCCGAGGAAGCGGCAATGATCTCGTAAACCATATGTCGCAACCAATAATCGCCAACACCAAGCGCGATTCCTTCGCCCTCGCTGCCTAAGTAGCGACTTTGCGAAGTGTCAGCCCGGGGCTGTTCCCGACCCGGATCCTGGCATCGACTAGGGAACTAAACCACTAGACCCGGTCACGGGGTGTAGTGGGAAATCAAACAGTGACTGAGCCCGTCGGAGACTTGTCCGCGTGATCTCCGGGGCTGAGAAAAGCACAGCGGACTGCGCTCGGAGAAGCCCTGATTCCGCACCGTTGGACGCGGGTTCGATTCCCGCCATCTCCACTCATCCCATGTACGAGGGAAGGGGCGCGCCCCCCCCCGGGGGGCGGGCGGGGGGGTTGTGGGGGGGGTTGTGTGGGGGGGGGGTGGGGGGTGTGGGGGACCACGGGG
>NZ_JBHYVB010000080.1:1503-28589 GCF_042750115.1 Streptomyces sp. NPDC059455 | reverse complement strand
TCTATCCCCCCAACACCCACACAACCAGTTTACCACCTCGGCCCCCCCCACCAGGGCGGGCCCTAGGGTCGTGTTTTGTGGATCAGTTGGAGGCGGTCAGGGTTCGCAGTTGGGCGAACGACTGGCTGATGGCGTCGCGCAGGTCGAGGTCGTCGGCGGCGTCGACCCATCGTTGGAAGGCGACCCGGTACACCGCGGAGCCGGTCTCGGCGGCCAGGCTGGCCTCGGTGTCGCCGGCGCCCCGCCGTCGGAGCCCATCGGCGAGTGCGGCCGACATATGGGCGAGCTTGATCAATTCACGTTCCCGGAGATCGGCGTTGGCCATGATCACCGCGTGCCGCTTCCGGGCGAGCTCAGGGTCACGTCCGATGATCTCGGCCGCGGCGTCCAGCGCGGCCGCGACGGCCTCCAGCGTCGACGCCGTGGCGGGCGCCGCCTCCAGCGCGGTCAGCGACTTCTCCGCAAACTCGGATGCCCCGTCGAAGAGAACCTCGCGCTTGTCGGCGAAGTAGCGGAAGAAGGTGCGGGCGGTCACGCCGGCCCGGTCGGCGATGTCGGTCACCATGGTCTGCTCGAAGCCATGTTCGAGATACAAGGCGAGTGCGGCCTCACGCAGTCGGCCACTGGCTCCAGGCTCCCATCGTCCCATGCGCCAAGTTTAGGGCTGCCGTCCGCCGCCTATCACGCTGATGTCATCAGGTGTCATCAGCGTGGTAGGTTGATGTCATCAGGTGACATCAGCGTGTGGAGGTGTTCGTCATGACGACGATGAAGCGCATCCAGTACCACCAGTACGGCGGTCCCGAGGTGATGCGGTTCGAGGATTTCGAGCCGACGCGGCCCGGCCCCGGTGAGGTTCTGGTCCGCGTGAAGGCGGCGGCCGCGAACCCGATGGACTGGAAGATCCGCAGCGGTGAGATGAAGATCATGACCGGCCGGAAGTTCCCGCGCGGCTTGGGTCACGACTTCGCGGGCGTCGTGGCGGCGGTCGGCGACGGCGTCACTCGACTCGACGTCGGCGACGAAGTGCTCGGCGGGGCAAGCATCAAGGCGGCAGGAGCGTTCGCCGAGATGGTCGTCGCCGACGAAAAGGCGGTCGTGAAGAAGCCGGCGGATCTCTCCTGGGAGGAAGCCGCCGCGGTCCCCATCGTGGGGCTCACCGCTTTTCAGGCGATGGTCAGCACGAGCAAGCTGCACACCGGGCAGGCCGTCTTCGTCCACGGCTGCCTCGGCGGAGTCGGCCGGTCCGCCGTACAGCTCGCCCTGGCGCACGGCGCCTCCGTGGGAGGTAGCTGTCGCGGTACCGCCAGGCAGGAGGCACACGACCTCGGTGTCACCCCGATCGTCGAATTCGACTTCGACGCGATGAAGCTCGCAGGGCGATTCGACGTCGTCTTCGACACCGCCGGCACGCTGCCGATCAAGGCGGCACGGGCGTTGCTCAAGCCTGGTGGCCGCATCATCGACATCACCCCCACGCCGGCGAAGTTCGTGAGAAGCGCTCTGCCGGGGCCGTATCAGGTGCTGATCGCGAAGGTCAGTGTGGAGGACCTCGAGGCGGTCGCACAGGCTGTCGGGAAGGGAATACTGCGACTGCCGATCGCCCGCACCGTGCCGCTCGGCAGGGCGATCGAGGCCCTCACGGAGCTCGAACGCAACCGCACACCCAAGGGTGGCAAGCTCGTCATCACGACCGAGTGACCATCGCGTCGTTCGAATCCCCATGAGTTCGATGGTGCGCCCCGCTCGGGCGTAGGGCTGTCGTTCAGCCGGTGGGTCAGCCGATGTCCAGGACCGCCTTGCCGTGGAGGCGGCGGTCCAGGAGGGCGGTGACGGCCTCCTCGGCTCGGTCCCAGCCGCCGCGCCAGGTGATCTGGGGGTCCTTGCCGGACGGTCCAGCCGGAGCCGTTCTCGGTGAACGCGGCGAAGGATTCGCGGTCGGCATCGAACACGTAGCGCTGTAAGGCGCCATCGCCGCTGGTGGCGCATACGAGCTGGGCGCCGGGCGCGGCGAGCTGGGTGAGGAAGGCGGGCATCCACTCCTCCAGCGGGGTCGGCTCCACCTTCGCCTCGCGCTCGCTGTTGGCGTAGGCGGTGCGGGCCGACAGGTCCCCAGCGAGGGTGTGTCCTTCCACATCGTGGCCTTGGAAGGGGGCGGGTTCGTGGTCAGGGCGGCAGCGGGCGGGCTGAGCTGGAGGAGTGAAGTCCGGCCCTGGTGACGGGGGTTGGTGGCGCGGCCAAGGCATGCCGCTGTGGGTCGGCGGGATGCTCGGTCCTGTGCGCGCGGTTTGCGTCCTGGACGTCGTAGTCAACTGGTTCGGTGTCCGCCGTGGTGGAGCCGGTAGTGCTGGGCGAGGAGGTCGCGTCCGTAGTCGTTGCCGTTGGGATGGCGCACGATGGTGTGGACGTGGTAGCGGGCGGGTTCGGGGTTGGTGAGGAACACGCCGGGGTGGTTGTCGTATTCGACGAGGAGCACCGGGGAGTGGATCCGGTAGTAGAAGGCGCAGACGTCGTCGTGGCCGCCACGCCAGGCAAACCGGGTCTCGTCGAAGTGCTCGCGCACGAGCGCCAGGGTGCGCTCGGCTTGCGCCGGTGGGAGGCGGTCGAGATAGACCCGGATCAACTCGACCAGGCCGTCGCGCTGGTCGGCGGGCAGGCTGGCGGCGACGACGCCTTCGGGCGGCAGGATGAGGTTGTCGCTGCCCGCTCCGGCGAGATGCCGTCCGTTCCACGGTCCGGCGAGTTCGGGCGGCAAGTCTTCGGCGCGCAGCGAGGATCCCATGAGGAATTCGTGCTCACGGTCGGGGTTGAGGGTGCGGCGGAATTGCAGGGCGACCTCGGTTTCGACGCGCAGGGCCTGGATGCCTTCGAAGCGTCCCGTGCCGATGGTGGGCTCGGCGCCGAGGAATACCGGAGCGAGGACCACCTGTCCTGCCACGAAGACGCAGTGCAGGTCCACGTGGTGTCCCATCAGCTGCCATCCCCACGGAGCGTCGGGTGAGGGCGTGCCGAAGACGGTGAACCAGTAGGCGAATTCGGTGAGGGTGTCGCGGTAGTCGTCGATCAGCTCGCCCAGGTTCTGGTTCAGTGCCATGGCCGCGCGGACCTGGGCGTAGCCGGCCGGGCTGAGACTCGCCTCGACGACGGTGAGCGCCCGTTCGCGGTGGCCTTCGGTCAGCCGTTCCAGGCGCATGCCCTTGGGATGCCAGGTCGGAATGGCATTGGTCCACAGCCGCCATTCCGCGGCGTCCATCGGCAGGTTGCCGACCACCCGCTGGTGCGGGGCGAGCCCGTCGAGGTACGCCTCGGCCGCGGCGACCGCGGCCTTGGGGGCTGCGCCCGCGTCGTTGAGACGGTACAGGCCCGGTCGCCGGGCGCCGTCCTCGGTGATGCCGACGAACGGCTCGCGATACCCCCGCAGACCGGCGGTCAGTTCGAAGGCCGCCTCAGCGGGCAGTAGATCGTCGAAGAGATGGGAGTCGACGATCGGCAGATCGCCCGGGGTGTCCGGCAGGGGGAACTCGTCCGGTTGTTGCTGCTGAGAAGACATCGTCGTCTCCTTCTATTCGGTCGGACTACTCGGTCGGAACGGCCAGGACGTCGCCGGGCATCAGGAAGCGGTTCTCGATCCGCCGCGAGGCGATACGCCACCGGCTCGTGTGCTCGTCCGTTTCGCCGGTCCGGACGAAGCGGTCGTGCACGTCGGCGATCAGTACCGGCACGGTCGTCGGCACGGGAGGCGTCCCGTCCTGTGCGTGGAGCACCAGGGCGGAGATGGCCTCGACCTGGCCGCTCTCATGCCGCAGGACATGGAAGTTGGACATCAGGTGGCGCGAGACCCTAGGTCCCCGGGCGGTGCGGTCGCGGTAGACGCCGCTGATCTCTTCGGTGCCGCGGAAGGTGCGGCGTGAGAACGTCAGCTCGGCGTCGGGGGTGAAGAAGCCGGCGGCCTGAGAGCCGTCACCGTGGTCGATCTCATACCACAGCGCCGTCACCAGCATCGACAGCTCGGTGTGGAGGAGGGTGGCGAGGGTCGGGCCGGCGATGGTGCCGGCCTCGGGGGTCATCGCCGGGCTCCCAGCGTGGCGGCACGGGCGCTGTTCACGAGTGCGTGCGCACCCTGACGCAGGATCGTGGTGTCGGCCCCCAGGACGAGGAAGTCGTACCCGCGGCGCTGGAGCAACTCGGCGGCATGGCCCGAGGCCACGGTCCCCAACGGAATGCAGTGGTCGGCGCAGCTCTGCTCGGCCGCTGTGATCAGAGCTGCCATCTCGGGGCTGCCCTCCTGGAACTGGCCGGAGACCGCGAGGTCCATCGGTCCGATGAACACCGCATCGATGCCGGCGACCGCGCCGATCTCACCGATCGCCGAAAGGGCGGTGACGCTCTCGGCCTGGACTACGAGGCGGACGTCGTTGTTGCCGGAGCGCAGGTAATCGCTGAGGGGCGTGCGCCCCCACTGGCCGGCCCGTCCGGACGTGCTGGCCCCGCGCTCGCCGAGCGGCGGAAACCGCACGGCTCGCACGGCCTCGTGCGCCTGGGCGACGGAGTCGATCCGCGGGACGAACAGGCCGGCCGCACCCGCATCGAGCGGGACCTGCACGTCACGGGGCGCGGTGCCCGGGACCCGGACGAACGGCGCGATGCCGCAGCCGCGGGCCATGGCGATCATGGTCGCCATGGTGCGGATGTCGATCGCGCCGTGCTCGGCGTCGATCACGGCGAAGTCGAACCCGGCGAGCGCGAGCAGCTCGACGCTCTCCGGCGCGGGAAGCTTGACCCAGGCACCGAGCCGGGGCAGCTCGTCGCCCGTCACGGCTGGACTCCGTGATAGTCGCCGGCGTTGAGCACCCACCCCTTCGTGAGGAAGTCCTCGCGCGGCGGGGCGAAGACGTCGATGAGTGTGTGCGGGCCCGCGCACACGGAACGGGTGGTGTGCACGACGGTCGGCGGGATCAGCGTCATCGAGGGACTGCTGACCTGGACGTGCTCGTCGTCGCGCCACTGGCTCATCCGTGCCGTCCATGGCACGCGAAAATGGTGCACGTAGTCCCCGGCGAGGGTCACCGACATCTGCTCGAAGTCCTCGTGGGAGTGCGGCGTGAGGCGTTCGGTGTCGCGCGGCCCCTCCTGGACCGGGAACCAGTTGACCATCAACGAGGCCGTGCGGAAGATCCGGCCGAAGCGCCCCTCCTGGGTGGGGATGTCGCGCAGGCGGTGAACCCGGATGTGGTCGCTGCCGGTCTCGGTGGGCTCGGGCAGCGGCGCGGTGCGGGGGTCGGCAGCGGCCGTGTGGTTGACGGCCCGCCGCATCTGCTCGTCGCAGCGCGCGGTGAACACCTGCACCACCGTCGTGGGAGCCGCCGCATACACCGTGCTGGTGCCCGCGGGGACGACGACGAGTGCGGGCGAGGCCACGGCCACCTGTGGCTGACCGGCATGCTCCACACCGACCACGGCGTCGTCCTGGACGAGCAGCAGGTACTCGTCGGGGAGGTCGTGCTCGGTGAGGCGGTCACCTGCTGCCAGTTCGGTGATTGCGACGACGAAGTTGCGGCCGCACACCGACCAGGTCCGGCTGCCGCCGGCCGAGATCAGGTCCGGATCACGCGCCGCCACCTCGTCGACGACGGCGGCTCCTGTGACTGTGGCGATGGTCATCAGCCCTCTCCTACGGCATCGCATGGACGTTGTGAGCTTGTTGCGGCCGATCCGGCGCGCGATCCGCGTCCCGGGCGCATCGATCGACGGGGGCCGGTCGTATGGGCGGCACGGTGGAACCGGCAGTCGGCGGGAGTGCCTTACACCAGTGCGGAAACGGTGCCCCGGATCCCGAACAGCGACTTGCCGTAGATCTCGGCGGCCACGTCGGGGTTGAGGACGGCGTGCCGGCTGGATGCTTCGATATCGCGCCAGATGCGCTGCAGCGGGTTCGACTCGCCGAAGCTGGAGGCGCCCTGGGCCGAGCACACGATGTCGACCGCCTCCCGGGCAAGCACCGCCGTCCGACCGGTGTCCATGCGCATCCGGGCCCGGGCGTCGTATGTGGGGTATGCCCCGGCCCGCGCGCCCTCGTCGATGTTGGCGGCCGCGCGGAAGGCGTGCAGTTGGGCCGAGTCGGCGAGCGATGCCGCGTTCGCGGCGGCGAGTTGGATGGTGGGGGCCTGAGCCTGGGTGCTGTAGCTCGTCAGGGTCAGGCCCCGCCGCGGGGCCTTGTCGACCAGGATGTCGACGGCGGCCGCGGCCAGTCCGAGCTGGGGGCCGTTCAGGACCAGCGCGGTGACCGGCACGAACGGTGCCCGGTAGAGCGCCTCGTCGGTGAAGGGCGTGGCGTAGCGCCCTTCAACGGCGTCGGGCACGGAGTGGAAGCGGTGCGCGGGCACGAACAGGTCGTTGCCGATCACTGTGTTCGACGCGGTCCCGCGCATGCCCGTCACGAACCAGGTGTCCTCCACGGTCAGTTCCGGCATCGGCACGAGCACGATGCCGACGGCATCCGCGGTGCCGTCCGCGTCCGGACGCTTGACCCCGAGGATCGCCCAGTCGGCGTGCGCACACCCGGAGGCGGGGGACCAGCGTCCGCTCACCCGGTATCCGCCCTCCACCAGCTCCGCCGTACCCATGGGCGTGACGACGCCCGCGACCCGGGCGCCGGGGTTGTCGGCCCAGACGTCGTCCTGGGCGCGGGCGGGAAACAGCCCGACGAACCAGGCGTTGGCATTGAGCAGGGAGGTCAGCCAGCCGGTGGAGCCGCAGGCGTACCCGACCGTACGGCTGACCTCCAGCAGGGTGCGGAAATCGGTCTGCAGACCGCCGTAGCGGGCGGGCTGCATCAGCGAGAACAGTCCCACCTGGGCGAGGGCGTCGATGTTCTCGGCGGGCACCATGCGTGCGCGGTCGGTCCCCTCGGCGTTGCCGGAGACCAAAGGCCGCAGGGCGGTGGCGCGTTCGACGAGTTCGGCCCGCAGGGCGCGTGCCGAGTCGGTGGTGCGCGGGGCGTGCGTGGTGATGCTCATCGTCGTCACTTCCATGTCAAGGAGGGTGGGGTGGCGCTCAGCTGGCGACGGCGAGGCCGGAGTGGGTGCCGAAGGTCCGGCGGGCGTAGACCAGCGGCGGCGTGGGCGTCGACTCGGCCTCCTCGACGCTGACGACGAGGAGGATGTGGTCGCCGCCGTCCACGTGGCGTTCGACTCGTCCCGCGGTCCAGCCGGCGGACTCGGGCAGGTAGGGCAGTCCGGTGCGGATGGTCCAGGTGACGTGGTCGAACTTGGAGCCCGGTCCCTGGTGCCGGCGGGCGAATTTCGAGGCCAGGTCCTGCTGGTGGGCGCCGAGGATGTTCACTCCCACCGGGGCTCCTGGCGGAAGATGGGGCAGCAGCCGGGAGGAGCGGTCCAGGGCGAAACTCACGAGCGGAGGGGCCAGGGAGAGCGAGGCGAAGCTCGACACGGTGCTGCCGTGCGGTCGACCGTCCGCGGCTGTCGCCGTCACCACTGTGACGGGTGCGCAGACCCCGCTCATCAGCTCGACGAAGGTTTCCTGGTCGATCATCACGTGCCTCCCGGTGCGCTGGAATCGGTGTGCCGCACGCGTGGTCCGGTGCATCTCCGCGTCCGACATAACCGAGTCAACTCCGCATTTCACGCGGCGGCTTGGTCTGCCGGCCGAGAGTTCCGCGCTCTCGTTGGTCTGCCGGACTGAGGTGTCGGTCCGTCCGTGATCCGCACGCCGCTCACCGCTGGGGTGTGCGTGGTAGGAGGACCGCGTCGCCCAGTTCCTCGGCGAGAGCCAGCGCGGTATGGAGCGTGAACCGGCGGTCGTCGAGGCCGTGTCCCAGCACCTCCTGGGCCCGCTTCACGCGATACGTCACGGTCGCCCTGGCCACGTGCAGGCGACGGGCGACCTCCACGAGACTGCGCTCGGCACCCAGGTAGTAGAAGAGCGTAGTCCGCAGTGCCTCCATCACCGCGCCGGGTTCAGCAAGGGCGCCGAGCTCCCGGCGTACGAAGTCACCGGCCGCCTCGAGATCGGTGGCCATGAGCGCGACGGCGGCGACGTCGGCATAGGCGGTCGCGGTCCGAATATCCTGGCCCGCTTCACGGCGCAGCCGCTCGACTCGCTCCGCGCGCTGGGCCTCGCGATGCGAGCGGGCAAAGCCCGCGACACCGGCGCCCGGGGTCCCGAAGGCCGCCTGCAGCTGCCGCACGGACAGCGCCTGCGCGATGGCCTCCGGTGAACTGTCCTCGCGTGTGCCGTCCGCAGGCACGACGCCCCAGGCCCACAGCCGCCCCGCGGCCACGGGCACGGTCAGCGTCGCGTTGGCTCCCCGGGCCCGGAGCACCTCGATCGCCGCCGCCTGCAGCGTGGAGCCTGCGTGAGGCGAATCCGACCACACCACGACCGCCTCATGCGTACGCCGCAGGTTGTAGCCAAGGGCACGGGATGCCTCGTCGGCGTCCACGCTCGCGGCATCGCTCAGCAGCGAACGTACGAGGTCGGCCCGCGCCGCTGCCGCGCTGGTACTCCACGCCTCGTGCTCCGCCAGGTAGGTGCGGATCATGGCGTCGGAGAGGTTATCGACGTAGGAGAACAGCTCGCGGGAGACCGCCGTGACCTCATCGACCGCCACCCGCGGATCGACCAGTTCGGTGCAGGCCCGCAAGAACGCCTCGGTGGTGGCCGCGTGCCCGATCCGCACCCCCTGCAGCACACGCTCCAGGGGAATGGCCCGGTGGACGAATTCGCGGATGCCTTCCAGCGTCGCCTCACCGACGGGCGGCGCGGCGTCAGGGCTGTCCACCAGAGTGGACAGCGCCCGCACGGTGGTGGCTTCATTGCCCCGGCGCAGCATCTCGACCGCGGCCGGACTGCCGCCGAGAGGGGGCACCTCGGCGACGATCCGTCGCACGACCACAGAACTCAGCTCGATCGCCCAGCCCACCGGGCCCAGGCCGAGGCGCGTGACAGCGTCCTCGATCAGGGCGCGAGGCAAGGCCGCCCGGTCGAGATCGACCTCGCCCTGCGGGCTCAGCCGCGCGAGCCAGGCCCGCCGCAGCCGCCTTTGGCCGGTATCGGTCGTCACACCGTCCTCCCTCGCGCATGGCGACGGGCTCCCCCGCCACATCGGCAGCCGCTGCACGTGCATCGGGGCGAAGGCCCCGCTGCACGTGCCGGGAGCGGCTCGGTCAGGGGGCGAGCACGACCGTCTTGCCGGGCAGCCGTCCGGCGCCGGCATCCGCATGCACGGCGGCCAGTTCGGCCACTGAGCGGTGGGCGGCGACGTGGGTGCGGACCTTGCCGGCGTCGACCTTGCCGACCAGCTCGGCCAGCTGCGCGCCGTCGGGGCGGACGAACAGGTTCGCGCTGCGCACACCCCGGGCGGGGTCCTCGGGGATCGGGCCGGCCGTGCTCGCGGCGACTCCGCCGTCGGCGACGTAGGCCGTCAGCCGTGCGAGCTCGTCGGGGGAGACCCGCACGTGGTTGACCACGACCTGGAACGGACCGCCCACGGGGGCCGGACCCGCAGCGAGGTCGAGCGGTCCGAGGACCTGGTGGGCGCCGTATCCGCGCAGGCGCTCGGCATGCCGCTCCGCGGCCACCGCGGTCACCTTGGCTCCCGCATCGACGGCGAGCTGCACCACCAGGCTGCCCACCCCGCCCCCCGCTCCGTTGACCAGGACGGACTGGCCGGACTTCAGCTCAGCGAGCTCGAACGCCGTCTGCCAGGCCGCCAGGCCGGTCAGCGGCAGGGCCGCGGCGTCGACCAGGTCGATCGTGCGGGGCGCCGCGGCCAGGGACTCGGCCGGTACGGCCGCGTACTCGGCGGCGCCGCCGGCGGAGCCGAGGGGCAGCATCGCCACGACCTGGTCGCCCACCTGGAAGTCCGTCACGTTGGCGCCGAGTTCCTCAACTGTGCCTGCCAGATCGATCCCCGGTACGTACGGGAGGGTGATCGGGATCATCTCGGCGAGGGCGCCGGCGCGGATGTGGTCGTCGACCGGGTTGAACGAGGTCGCGGCCAGCCGCACCAGCACCTGACCGGCGCCGGGAACGGGACGGTCGATGTCCTCGTAGCGCAGCACCTCACTGCTGCCGAACTCGTGAAAACGCACTGCCTTCATGGCACTTTCCTCCAGGATCGAATGGATGCCGTCGCCAGCGGATTGAGGCGATCAGGCGGGAACGAGAAGCACACCAAGGTGCTCAGGTCAGCTGCACCGACCGCGTGGAATTGCCCATCACCATGCGGTCGATGGCGCTCACCGCGCTGGCCGGGTCGTCGGCGGCACCGACGGTGACCAGCAACGGAACGAAGTGCTCAGCCGTCGGATGAGCGATGGCGGCGCCTGGTGCCTTGGCGCGGTAGTCGGCCAGGGCATCGGCGTCGCCCCGGGTCAGCGCGTCAACAGCCCACTCGTCAAAGGCCGTTGTGGCCGCTGCGAGTTCGGGTTGCCGGAAGACGGCGAAGCTGTGCGTCATGAAGCCCGAGCCGAGTACGAGGATGCCTTCCCCGCGCAGAGACCGCAGGCGCGCCCCCAGCTCCAGCAGAGCTTCAGGCTCCAGGCTGGGCATCGACAGCTGCACGACCGGGATGTCCGCTGCCGGATACATGGCCATCAGCGGGATGAACGCTCCGTGGTCGAGACCGCGGTCGGTGAACTCGTGCACCGGCGCCCGGCCCAGCAGGCCCGACAGACGCCGCGCCAGGTCAGTCGCGTCCGGGGTCGCGTAGGGCAGGGTCTTGTAGCGGGGATGGAAGCCGCTGAAGTCGTAGCAGAGCGGGGTGCCGGCAGCGGCACCGGATATCGCGACCGGCGCCTGTTCCCAGTGGGCCGAGACGACCAAGATCGCCCGGGGCTTGGGTATCGACTGCGCCCAGTGGAACAGGTCGCTGAGCCACTGTGGGTCGTCGAGCGTGAACGGGGCTCCGTGACTGACGAAGAGGCCAGGCAGGGGCCCGTCCGACGGATCCCACATCCGGTGCCGGCGCGCCTGCGGCAGCACCCGCGCCAACAGGTCGTCGTATGCCCCGGCCGGAGTGGGTGAGGGAAAGGGGGAAGCCGGGCCGTCTGTGGAGGCCAGGCTACGCACGGGGGTCATCGAAATCGACTCCTTCACTTGCCCAGGCAAGCTAAATGACTTGCTCAGGCAAGTGAAACGCTAACCCGTAAAGGCATGCCCAGGCAAGTGATGCGACTTGCCTGGGCAAGTATGATGGGGTTCATGAACACCCAGTCACCTTGGCTCGACGATGATCAGCAGGCCCTGTGGCAGGCGCTCCTCACCGTCGTCATCGCCCTGCCCGCAGCCCTCGACCGTCAGCTGCAGCGCACGTCGAGCATCAGCAACTTCGAGTACGGGGTGCTGGCACGGCTGTCCATGGCCGACGAGCACACGATGCGCCTCAGCGACCTGGCCCGGGACTGCGACAGCACCCAGCCCCGCCTGTCCAAGGTGATGGACCGCTTTGAGGCCCGCGACTGGGTCGGCCGCCGACCCGATCCCGAAGACGGCCGGTACACCCTGGCCACTCTGACCGACACCGGCCGGCAGAAACTCGTCGAGACCGCACCCGAGCACGTCGCACAGGTCAAGCGGCTCGTCTTCGACCCGCTCACCGCCGCCCAGCGCCGCCACCTCGGGGTCGCGCTCACTCGGATCGCCGCCACCGTGCGTCAGGAACTCGACTGCTGACGCCGTCCCGCCGGGGTCCGTGGCCGTGCCCGCGCACGGAATTAGGCACCGCGCAGTCTTCGCCGGAGGCGCCGGTGCTGACGGTCATGGTGCGGTGACGTCGGCCGTCGACGGTCAGTCGATGTCCAGGACCGCCTTGCCGTGGAGGCGGCGGTCCAGGAGGGCGGTGATGGCCTCCTCGGCTCGGTCCCAGCCGCCGCGCCAGGTGATCTGCGGGTCGAGGTCGCCCGCCGCGACGCGCTCCGCGAGCCAGCCGAGGTCCGTGCCGATGTCGGGCCGGTCGAGCAGGTAGAAGGTGACGATGGAGCGGTTGTGGCGGCCTTCGTTGCCGTAGAGGGCGCCGAACGGGAAGTTCTCGGGCTGGCCCGTGACATGGCCGACGGACACCAGGGTGCCGTGCGCGGCGAGTTTGTCGTACGCGGCCACCAGCTGCGGTCCACCGACGTTGTCGACCACTCCGTGCACCGGCTCGTCGATCTCGGCCGGGTCCGTGACCACCTGGTGGGCGCCCAGTGTCCGCAGGCCGTCGCCGTGGGCCGCCGGATCGCCGGTGGAGGCGATGACATGGGCGCCGCCGAGCCGGGCGAGCTGGACGGCGTACCGGCCGACCCCGCCGGTGGCGCCCGTGACCAGGATGCGCCGGCCGAGGGTGTCGCCGATCCGGCGCAGCGCGCGCAGGGCGCTGCCGCCCGCGACCGGGATGGTGCTGAGCGCGCCGGGGTCGGCACCGGCGGGCGGGACGCCGAGCATTCCGGTGTCCACCGCGCGCAGCTCCGCCCAGCCGCCGTCCGCGCCCAGGGTGACGACGGGGGTTCCGGCGGCCGGTCCCGAGCCGTCGGCGGCCGCGCGCTCGACCACTCCGGCGGCGTCCCAGCCCAGCACGGTGCCGTCGGGGGCCTCGGTCCGGTGGGAGATCTCGCCGTAGTTGAGGGAGGTGGCGGTCACCCGGACCAGCGCCTGGTGGGGGGCGGGTTCGGGGTCGGCCGCCGCGCCGAGGCGCAGGCCGGAGGGGGAGGAGTGGTCAACGAGCAGGGCGCGCATGGCGGTTCGCCTTTCCGGTGAATGATGGCGGCACCAGTTATGCCACTGAGTGGCGAACGCGTGCAAGTGGCGTCATCGATGACGGCTACACTTTCCGCCGTGACTGCCGCTCCCAACTCCTCACTGCGCGAACGCAAGAAGCGGCGCACCCGTCAGACGCTGATAGACACCGCGCTGGAACTGTTCACCCGGCGCGGCTTCGGCGGGGTGACGCTGGACGAGCTGTGCGAGGAGGTGGAGGTCTCCAAGCGCACCTTCTTCCGCACCTTCACCAGCAAGGAAGACGTCGCGATGGCCCCCGACCAGGACCTGTGGCGGGCCTTCCTGGAGGAGCTGGAGACCGCGGACCCGGGCGGGCTGCCGGTGGTGGAGCTGGGGCGGGACGCGCTGCTGGCCGCGCTGGCGCGGATGGACGACGAGGGCTGGGCCCGCCGGATGCTGCTCAGTCGGCGGCTGGCCGAACGGACGCCTTCGATGGGCGCGCACGGCCTCCAGTTCTGCGAGGCCACCACGCAGGAGGCGCTGGCGATCCTGCACCGGCGGTTCGGCCTCGGCGCGCCGGGCGACCTCCGGCCGCGGCTGGCGGTGGACATGCTGGTCGCCGCGTTCCACGGGGCACTGGCGTGTTGGGTGGCACAGGCCGAAGAGGCCGACGGGGCGCGCGGGGCGAGCCGTACCGAGCCGCCCACCGCCGGGGAGCTGGCCGATCGCCTCCGCGAGACCGTCGCCGCCCTCCCCGCGAGCCTCGCCCTGACCACGTCCCGCTGACGCCTGGGGCCGCGCCCGGCGGGGACGGCGGTTGATGTCCGGGCCCTGGGCCGCCCGTGGCCGGGCCGGAACTGCCCGTTCACGGCGGTGACCTCGCCCCCCGTCCCGTGACCTCGCGCCCCCCGCCCCGGGGTCGCGCCCCCCGCCCCGGGGTCGCGCCCCCCGCCCGGGGTTGCGCCCCCGCCCGGGGTTGCGCCCCCGCCCCGGGGTTGCGCCCCCGCCCCGCGGGCGGTGGTCAGCTGAAGGCGATCACCAGGCCGAAGCCGAGGAAGATCGTGCCGCCTAGGGTCAGGCCCACCGCCGGGCCCACCAGCTGGCGGCGCATCCATACCCGGGCCTTCTGTGACTCGCCCGGGAGGTACCTCACGTCCACCCTCCGGCCGGTCGCCAGCCCCAGGCCGATGCCCTGGATCGCGGTCGTGAACTCCACCACGTAGCCCTGGTGGTCGTGGAACCGGATGACCGGCGTCTGGGTCCCGCCCTGGTCCCGGCGGTCCACGAGGTTGGCGACCACCTCGCCCTCCGCACGGACCCCCTCGCGGCGCAGCCGTCGCACCAGCCGGGCGTCGCGGACAGCGCAGGCGTAGAGCAACAAACCGACCGCGACGCACAGCAGATCGGCTCCGGGCACGGCCATCGATGAACCGCCTCTCGTCGTGTCCGAGTGTCCGAATCCCTGTCCGCCACGGGAGACGCGTTGATCCGGAGCTTCGGTTGCCGCCCGCGCGCTCTGTCGCGAAATGACGGGGTGCGGGATCCTCCCGTGACATGAGCAGACCCCTGAACCGTCGTGTGAGCGGCTGGATCTGGCCCCTCGTCATCGGACTCGCCTTCACCCTCACCTGGAGCTCACCGGCCGGTGCGGACGCCTCCCGCGCTGCGGACGCCTCCCGCGCTGCGGACGCCTCCCGCGCTGCGGACGCCTCCCGCGCTGCGGACGCCTCCCGCGCCGGGATCGGCGACGCCATCGACACCATCCTCGCCGACCCCCTGCTGAAGGGCGGCGCGGCCGGGGTGGTGGTCGCCGACGCCGACTCCGGTGCCGTGCTCTACCGGCACCGGCCCGACGACCGGCTGATGCCCGCCTCCAACACCAAGCTGTTCACCTCGGCCGCCGCCATGGGGCTGCTCGGCCCCGACCACCGCTTCCGCACCGATGTGCTGACCGACGGCAGCCGACGCGGGCACACCCTCCGGGGCGATCTCTTCCTTCGCGGCACCGGCGACCCCACGATGCTCGCCGGGGACTACGACCGCCTGGCGAAGGGCGTCGCCGACGCGGGGATCACCGAGGTCAGCGGGCGGCTGATCGCCGATGACACCCGCTTCGACGCCCAGCGGGTGGGCCGTTCCTGGGCGGCCGACGACGAGTCCTCGTACTACGCGGCGCAGATCTCCGCGCTGACCCTCGCCCCCGACACCGACTACGACGCGGGCAGCGTCATCGTGGAGGTGACCCCGGGCGCGGCGACCGGCGACCGGCCGAAGGTCACCGTCACGCCGCCGAACGCGTACGTACGGATCGACAACCGCGCGACCACCGGAAGCGGCGGCCTCACCATCGAGCGGCAGCACGGCTCCAACACCATCACCGTCAGCGGCGCCCTCCCGGCCGGGGCGGCGACCGCCAAGGAGTGGGTCAGCGTCTGGGCGCCCACCGGCTACGCCACCTCGGTCTTCGCCGACGCCCTCGAACGGCACGGCGTCCGCGTGGCCGGGCCCACCCGCCTGGGCCGGGCCGCCCCGGCGGACGCCCGAACGCTCACCTCGCACCGCTCCATGCCGCTGAAGGAACTGCTCATCCCGTTCATGAAGCTGTCCAACAACATCCACGCCGAGGCGCTCACCAAGGCCATCGGCTATGAGACGGCCGGGCGCGGCACCTGGGACGCGGGGCTCGCCGCCATCGCCGACTGGCTGAAGAAGCAGGGCGTGGACAGCGGCGCGGTGCGCCAGGTGGACGGCTCGGGGCTGTCCCGGATGGACAACATCGCGGCCGGGCGCCTCACCGAACTGCTGCTGTCGGTGCGCGACGAGCCCTGGTACGCCGACTGGTACGCCTCGCTGCCGGTGGCCTGCGCACCGGACCGGTTCGTGGGCGGCACCCTGCGGTCGCGGATGTGCTCCACGCCGGCGGCCGGGAACGCGCGCGGCAAGACCGGCTCCCTGACCGGCGCCTCCGCGCTCTCCGGCTATGTCACCGACGCGGACGGCAGGGAGCTGGTCTACAGCGTCGTCCTCAACAACTATCTCGCCTCGTCCGTGAAGAACCTGGAGGACGCGATCGTGGTGACGCTCGCGAAGTCCGGCGAGGGCCATGCGGAGGCGGTGCGGCCCCGTGCCGTACGGGGCGCCCCGGCCGCCACGGCCGACGCCGGACGCGAGTGCTCCTGGGTCAAGCCCCGGCGCTGCTGAGCGCTCCGCGGGAAGTGCCCTGACCTGCCGTCGATCGTCCGCGGCACCGTCGTGGCTGGTCGCGCAGTTCCCCGCGCCCCTTCGGGGCGCCACCGAACCGCAGCCGACTTCCGCCGATCCGCTTAGCGCCCGCGCCAGGGCTACGGCATCGGCAGCCTCAGCACCGACGTCCCCGCCGACGCCTCCGCGGACGCGCCGCCGGCCACCTCCAGCCGCCATGGCGCCGAGGTGCCGGCGGCCTCGGCGCGCAGCACCGCCCCGTCCCGGACGACGGTGAAGGTGGCGGCCGTCGTGCCGTCCGGGCGCGGCACCCGCACCGTGACCGGGCCCGCCGCCGGTTCGTACACCCGCAGCGTGATCCCGTCCGCCCAGTCGGCGTCGGGGCGGTCGTCGGCCGCCCCGAACGGGATCACCGCGCCGGGGCGGGCCAGCAGCGGGACGCTGAGGAAGCCGTGGGTCTCGCGCACCCAGCGCGGGCCGCGCACGGTCCGCCCGCTGGGCACATGCGTCCAGACGCCCTCCGGTACGTAGTACGTCACCTCGCCCTCGTCGTCGAAGACCGGGGCGACCAGCAGATCCCCGCCGAGCATGTACTGCCGCTCGAGACCCGCGCACCCGGGGTCGTCCGGGAACTCCAGGACCATGGCGCGCATCACCGGGACGCCCTCGGTGTGCGCCTGCCGCGCCGCCTCGTACAGATACGGCATCAGCCGCAGCTTCAGCCGGGTGAAGTGGCGCAGCACCTCGACCGACTCCTCGTCGAAGAGCCACGGCACCCGGTAGGAGGACGAGCCGTGCAGTCTGCTGTGCGAGGACAGCAGCCCGAAGGCGATCCACCGCTTGAACAGGGCCGGGTCCGGGGTGCCCTCGAAGCCGCCGATGTCATGGCTCCAGAAGCCGAAGCCGGAAAGTCCCAGCGAGAGCCCGCCGCGCAGCGATTCGGCCATCGCCTCGTAGGTGGACTCGCAGTCGCCGCCCCAGTGCACCGGGAACCGCTGGCCGCCCGCCGTGGCCGAGCGCGCGAAGACCACCGCCTCGCCCTCCCCGCGCCGCTCGCTCAGCGCCTCGTGGACGGTGCGGTTGTAGAGGTGGGTGTAGTAGTTGTGCATCCGCTCGGGGTCCGAGCCGTCCGCGTAGACCACGTCCAGCGGCACCCGCTCGCCGAAGTCGGTCTTGAAGCAGTCCACGCCCATGTCCAGCAGCGCGGTCAGCTTGGCCGCGTACCAGGCGCGGGCTTCCGGGCTGGTGAAGTCCACCAGCGCCATGCCCGGCTGCCACAGGTCCCACTGCCACACCGACCCGTCCGGCCGCTTCAGCAGATGCCCGGCCGCCTTGCCCTCGGCGAAGAGCGGGGAGCGCTGGCCGATGTACGGATTGATCCAGACGGAGATCTTGAGCCCCCGCTCGCGCAGCCGGCGCAGCATGCCCGCCGGGTCGGGGAAGACCCGCGGATCCCAGGTGAAGTCGCACCACTGGTACTCGCGCATCCAGAAGCAGTCGAAGTGGAAGACGGACAGCGGCAGGGCGCGCTCCGCCATGCCGTCGACGAAGCCGGTGACCGTCTCCTCGTCGTAGGAGGTGGTGAAGGAGGTGGACAGCCACAGCCCGAAGGACCACGCGGGCGGCAGCGCGGGGCGGCCGGTGAGCGCCGTGTAGCGGCGCAGGATCTCCTTGGGGGTGGGCCCGTGGATGACGTAGTACGTGAGCTCCTGGTCCTCGGCGCTGAACTGGAGCCGGGAGACCGCCTCCGAGCCGACCTCGAAGGAGACCCGGCCGGGGTGGTCCACGAAGATCCCGTAGCCCGCGTCGGTGAGGAGGAACGGGATGTTCTTGTACGCCTGCTCGGTGGCGGTGCCGCCGTCGGCGTTCCAGATGTCGACGGCCTGGCCGTTCCTCACCAGCGGGCCGAAGCGCTCGCCGAGGCCGTAGACCGAGGTGCCGACCCGCAGCGCGAGCCGTTCGCGCAGGTGGTGGTGGCCGTCGGCGGTCTCCATGATGCCCATGTCCTTGACGCCGCTGCTGGTGAGCGTGCGCCCGGCGGCCTCGAAGTCCATCCGCCAGGGCCCGGTGCGGGCGAGGCGCACCGAGAGCGCGCCCGAGGTGAGCCGGGCCTCCCCGTCGTCGCAGCTCACCTCGGCGTCGTACGTCTCGCGGGCGATCTCGAACGACGGGCCGCGCTCCACCCCGCCCGCGAAGTGGGTGATCCGGACGGCGATCACATCGGGCATGGGGGCGGTGCAGGTCAGGGTGAGGGCGGGACCCTTGAGCAGATCGCCGCGGTGGCGTACGGGATGGGTGGGGGCGTGGACGGTGAGGGTGCCGGGGCCGGTCTCCACATCGAGCACCCCCTGGGGGTACGCGGCGTGGACGCCCTCGCGCAGTCTCCAGTAGCCGTCGCTGAACTTCATGCGGCCCTCCTCGTCATTTGACCGCGCCCATGGCGATGCCACGGGTCAGGGTCCGCTGGAAAATCAGGAAGAAGCAGAACGCGGGGAGCACCCCCAGCAGGGCGGCCGCGTTGGTCATGGTGGCGTCCATCAGCCGCTGGCCCTGGAGGACGCCGAGCGCCACCGAGACCGTCTGGTTGTCGTTGGAGATCAGCATCACCAGGGGCAGCAGGAACTCGTTCCAGGTCCAGATGAAGAAGAAGACCAGCAGCACTCCGATGGTGGGGCGGCTGACCGGCACCACGACCCGCCACAGCACCTGCCACTTGGTGGCGCCGTCGATCCGGGCCGCCTCGATGACCTCCTTGGGGAAGGCGCCGAGCACGGAGGAGAGCAGATAGGTGCCGAAGGCCGACTGGATCACGGTGAAGACGATGATCACGCTCAGCCGGGTGTCATACAGGCCCACCTGCTTGGACAGGTAGTAGACGGGGTAGACCAGGGCCTCCTGCGGCAGCATGTTGGCCAGCACGAAGAAGGCCAGCACCCAGGGGCGGCCCCTGACCCGGCCGATGCCGATCGCATACGCGTTGAGCACCGACAGCAGCGCGGCGAGCACCGCCACCGAGCCGGAGATCAGCGCGGAGTTGAACAGCTTCCGGCCGAAGTCGACCCGCTGCCAGAAGTCCCTCAGGCCGTCGAGGTGGATCCCCTCGGGCAGGCTCAGCGGGCCGTTCGCGGAGTAGTCGGCGGGCGATTTCACCGCGTTGAGGGCCACCACGAGGAAGGGCAGCACCATGAGGGCGGCCGCCACGGTCAGCGCGGCCAGCACGGGGTAGCGGGCCGGGGCCTGGTGCCGCTTGACGGCGTTCACTGGTCCTCCGCCCGGGTTTGCAGGCGCAATGCCACCAGGGCCAGCGCCAGGATGATTACGGTGAGGGCGGTGGAGACCGCGGAGCCGTACCCGACCTGCGTCTTCTCGAAGAAGGACTGGAAGGAGAAGTACGAGGGGACATTGGTGGCCCCACCCGGCCCGCCCTTGGTGAGCACATACACCGCGCCGAAGACCTTGAGCGCCGCGATGGTGCACCACAGCAGCACGACATAGATCTCCGGGCGGATCTGCTCCAGCGTCACATGCCAGAACCGCCGCCACCACGACGCCCCGTCCAGCTCGGCCGCCTCGTGCAGGGACGGATCGGCGCGCTGGAGCCCCGCCATGAAGACCACCAGCGGAAAGCCGAGCTGGACCCACACCATCACGGCCATCACGCTGTAGAGCGCGAAGTCCGGGTCGCCCAGCCAGTCATGGCGCAGCGAGTCGAGGCCGACGGCGCCCAGCGCCTCGTTGAGCGCGCCGTTCTCCGGGGCGAGGATCCAGCTCCAGACGATTCCGGCCACCGCGATCGGCAGCACCTGCGGCAGATAGAAGCAGGCGCGCAGCACGCTCGCGGTGCGGGTGCCGATGTGTTTGGCGATGTAGTCGAAGAGCGCGGCGGCCAGCACCAGGCCGATGGCGGTGGGGAGCACCGCCATCGCCACCACCATCGCCAGGCTGTGCCGGAAGGATTCCCAGAAGGCGGAGTCGTCCAGCAGATCGCGGTAGTTGGCGAGCCCGGCCCACTTCGGGCTGCCCACGCCCTGCCAGTGGGTGAGGCTGATCCCGGTGTTCATCAGGAACGGGACGACGATGACGGCGAGGAAGGCCAGCGCGCCGGGGAGCAGGAACAGGGCGTACGGATATTCGCGGCGCCGTAGCAGCGGTGCCTTGCCGTGGGAGCTCATCCCTTCGGCGCGCCCGCGTCGTATGCCTTCTTCAGCGCGTCCAGATAGGCGTCGGGCCCGGCGCTGCCGGTGATCAGCTTCTGGGTCTCGGAGACGAGGACGTCATAGAAGCCGGGGACCGGCCAGTCGGGGTAGAAGGCCAGGCCGTCGCCGTCGGCGTAAGCGGTGAAGTCCTTGATCAGGGCCTTGGACTTGGGGTCGGTGATCGCCGAGGGATCGGCGGCCACGGGCACTCCGCCGTTGTTGCCGAGGGTGTTCTGGATGCCCTTCTTCATCGTGATGTCGATGAAGTCGTAGGCGAGCTCCTTGTTCTTGGCGCCCTTCGGGACGACCCAGAGATTGCCGCCGGAGCCGAGGGTGAGCTTGGAGCCGGGGAAGGGGAAGGTGCCCCACTCGTCCTTCATCTCGGATTTGAAGCGGCCGAACCACCAGCTGCCGGAGAAGAACATGGGGTATTTCCCCGCGATGAAGGCCGCGCCCGCGTCCTCGGCCTTGGCGCCGCTCGAACTCTTCGCGATATAGCCCTTCTTCACCCAGTCGGCGAAGGTGGTGGCGCCATAGGTCCAGGCGGCGTCGTGGAAGTCCGGCTTGCCCTGGTACTGCTCGTAGGCGTCCACCCAGGAGCGGTCGGCCTTGGAGAGGGCGAGCTGGTACACGTACTGGTGGGCGGGGTATTCGGCGCCCGCGCTGGCCAGCGGGGTGACGCCCTTGTCCTTGAACGCCTTCAGGGCGGCGGTGAACTCGTCGAAGGTGGCCGGGGCCTTGATGTGGTGCTTGGCGAAGAGGGTCTTGTTGTAGAAGACCATCGTGTACTCGGCGTAGTTGGGGATCCCGTACCAGTTGCCGGTGCCCATCACGCCCTGGGCGTCATAGCGGCTGGTGGTGCGCACGCCGGAGCTGAGCGGCTTGTCCCAGCCGCGCTTGGTGACCTCGGGGGTGAGGTCGGTGAGCAGGCCCTGTTTGGAGAGCAGCCCGGTGGTGGCGTTGCCCTTGTTGTACTCCATCAGATCGGGTGCGTCACCGGAGTTGAGGACCATCGAGGCGGTCTTCTGGATCTGTTCGAAGCCCTTCTCCTCGACCTTCACCGTGACGCCCGGATGGCTCTTCTTGAACTCCTCGATGGCCTGCTTCCAGGCGATGCCCATGGCGCTGTTGGGCGCCTCGTAGTGCCAGAGTTTCAGCGACTTGCCGTCCCCGGCCTCGTCCCCGCTGTCCCCGCAACCCGCGATGAGTAGGGATGTCGCGAGCGTGGCCGCGATGACGGCCACCGTTCGTTTCGTCCGTTTCCGTGCCGTCAACATCCGCTGCCTCCGGGAGGGTTGGAAGGAAGGGTGTGCGTGCGACGTTCGTCGAAGCGCTTCGATGGGGAGAGGTATACGAGGGGTGATAGAGATATGTCAATGCCGTTGACAAAACGGGCGGGAGCGGGCGCATCCGGAAGCGCCGCGAAGGGGAGGCCCTCTCGGCCCTCAGCCCCGGTGGACCTGGCGCACCGTGCGGAGGAACGCGCCCAGGACGCTCGGGACCGGGCCGAAGCGGTGGGCGAGGTGGAACTCCAGCCCGGCGGCGGCCGGTTCCAGCGGCAGCAGGGTCACTCCCACATGCCGGAAGCGCCGCATCCCCGCCGGTCCGATGCCGATGCCGAGCCCGCAGGCGACCAGCCCCAGCAGGGTGTGCAGATTGTGCGCCTCATGCGCGATCCGCGGCTCGACCCCGGCGGCACGGCATACGGCCAGCGCCACATCGGCGGCGGCGGGCTCGGCCTGCCGCGAGGAGAGGATCAGCGGCTCGCTGTCCAGCGCCCGTACGGGCACGGCCGCGGCGCTGGTCAGCGGATGGCCGGACGGCACCGCCGCCACCAGGGTCTCCCGGCCCAGCGGCAGGCTGGTCAGCCGCCGCCGGGCGGCCGCGGGCGGCGGGCCGCAGATGACCCCGGCGTCCAGGCTGCCGTCCAGCAGCGCCTCGATCTGCCGGGCGCTGGGGAGCTCCCGCAGTTCCAGCCGGACCTGCGGGCGACGGGTCCGGAAGGCGGTGAGCACCTCGGGCAGCACGGCGGCCAGCGCGGTGCCGAGGAAGCCGATGGCGAGTGAACCGGTCTCGCCCCGCCCGGCGTCGGCCGCGTCCCGTACGGCGAGGTCGAGATGGTCCAGCACCTGCCGGGTCCGGGCCAGGAACGCCTCACCCGCGGCGGTGGGCCGCACCCCGTGCCCGGTGCGGTCGAAGAGCCGTACGCCCAGCTCGGTCTCCAGCGCCTTGATCTGCTGGGACAGCGGGGGCTGCCGGATGCCCAGCGCGGCGGCGGCGCGGCCGAAGTGGGCGTGCTCGGCGAGGGCGAGCGCGTAGCGGAGATGGCGCAGCTCCATAAGGGCCAAGCCTATATCTGATCGCGAATAATCCCTTTACGTCTCATATATCAAAGAGGAAAGCATCGTCGCGCCGGTGTTCGACTGGCCCGCTCGCCCCGGGGATCCGCGGCGCCGTGATCGACGACAGGGCCACTTCCTCCCCGAGGAACGCCCCGGCCCCCTGCTGTCCCTGCCGCTTTGGCGCTTCGGGGGTGATCACCAAGCAGTGATCTGCAGCAGGTAGACGCGCTCGTGCCGGGGAACCACCTGGCAGAGGAACATGCCGCCGGGCACAAGAACGTTCTCACCGCGCGGCGACGGTCCCTGGTACGCCGGGCCGTCCAGATACAAGGCGGCCGCCGCGCGGACCAACTCGTCCGCCTTTTTCTCCACTTCGGCGATCAGAGCGGGTGGGGCGCCGCCCGCGACGTGGTCTTCGCTGGGGTCGTACTCCCAGGCCCAGCTCACGCGGTGGCCTGCCGGGCCTCGTTCACCACGGCCAGGAGTTCGTCCATGGCGGCCCGCCAGGTCGGGTCGTCCTTGTCGAGAGTGTGTACCGCGTGTTCGGCGTTACGCCGTCGTGCGGCCAGGTCGGGGCGGCGCTCGATCTCCACCTCGCCGGCCCAGATGGTCAGCCATTGGCGGATGGGGCCGAGGTTGTTGTGTTCGGCTGCCAGGGCGAACGCCTCGTTCTTCTGGGTTTCCATCTCGCCCAGCCGATGGGGGGCTACGCGGGCGAGCGCGAGGCGCAGCGATTCAGGAGTGCGCTCCGGCCGGGGGATGAGGCCCCCCGTGGGCGGCTCCATAGGGTGTGCGCTCATACGGTCCTCCGGGCTGTTCGGTGTCCGTATGCACCGTACTGGCCATGAGGGGGCATGCGTGGCGAGCGGTGGCTTGTATGACGAATCCGGCTGATGGCGGGGCCCGCGCCGGTCGGGGGTATTAGCGTCGCGTCGGCCGGGGGTCGGAGCCGCGTGGCCGGGATGTCGGCTCGGCCGCGCGGGTGCGGCTTCGGGCCCGCGGCCGTCGGACGAAGGCCGCGAGGGTGGTGAGCGGGGAGCGGCGGCGGCGCGGTGGGGTGGTGCCGGGGTGGGCGGGGCGGGGGACGACGGGGCGGGAGGCGAGGAAGAGGATCATGCCACTACGGTCCCGGGCCCGGCCGGGGGCGGTCCAACACCTGATCGGGGGGCATTCACGCATCCCTGTTGTCAATGCTGGCCGGGTGAGGATCGAGGGGCGCGTCGGTCACCATGTGCGGGTGAACCGGGACATCGAACCGCGCCTGCTGCGCGCCTTCACCGCCGTCGCCGACGAACTGCACTTCACCCGCGCCGCCGCCCGCCTCTACGTCGCCCAGCAGGCCCTCAGCCGCGACATCCGGCGCCTGGAGCGGGAGTTGGGCGCGGAGCTGTTCGTCCGTACCACCCGCCAGGTCGCCCTCACGGCCGCGGGTGAACGGCTGCTGCCGTACGCCCGGCGGGTGCTCCAGGCCCAGGACGACCTGGCGGCGGCCTTCAGCGGGGCCGAGCGCCGTCCGCTGCTGGTGGACGTGAGCGCCCCGGTGAGCACCGGAAACCAGGTGCTGGCGGAGGCGCGGCGCCGTATCGGCCCCGAGACCGAGCTGGTGGCCCGCTTCCACAGCGGGCTGGCCGGGGCCGCCGCCGAGCTCCTCGCCGGACGCCTCGACGTCTCCTTCGGCCGGGCCCGCGGCCTCGACCCCGCCGTGCTCGCCCGGCTGGACCACCGGCTGATCCGCTATGAGCGCATCGCCGTGGTCCTGCGCGAGGACCACCCGCTGGCCCGGCTGGTGGAGATCCCGCTGTCCGCGCTCGCGGGCGAGACCCTGTACGCGGCGGCGGGCAACGACACCACCACCGAGTGGACGGACCTGGCCACCCAGCTCTTCGCGGGGCGCGGGATCGCGATGGCGGAGCCGTTCCCGGAGATCGACGGGGACGAGGAGTTCATCCGGGTGGTGACCAAGCGCCGCTGGTCGGTGCTGGCCAGCGAGGTGTTCACCCACCTGCCCGGCGCGGTGCTGCGGCCCCTCACCGAGCCCGTTCCGCTCTCACCGGTCTCCATCGTGTGGCGCAAGGGCCTCACCCACCCCGGCCTGGACGCCCTCCACACCGCGGCCCGCGCGCTCGCCACCACGTCCGGCTGGCTCCACCGCCCACCGGACTCCTGGCTGCCGCGTCCCGAGGCGGACTGAGCGCTCCGCGGGAATTGCCGCGAGGTGTGGTCGTTCATCTGCGGCTGCGTCGTGGCTGTTCGCGCAGTTCCCCGCGCCCCTTCGGGGCGCAACCGAACCGCGCCGGACTTCAGCGCAACCGCCGTCACCGGTTGGCTGTCGGAGGCGTGGTCTACGGTGGGGATCGTCCTGGCCCCTTGGGTTCGTAGAGCCCCTTCCGTCCCCTGAGCCCCTTCGGCCGAGTGCGAGGAGAATCCGGAGTGAGCCCCGAGCAACTGCGGTCCTTCTGCCTCTCCTTCAACGCGGTGGTGGAGGAGTTCCCGTTCTCCCGGCATCCGGAGGTCTCGACCTTCAAGGTGCTCGGCAAGATCTTCGCCCTGACGACGCTGGACGCCCGTCCGCTCACGGTGAATCTGAAGTGCGACCCGGCGGACGCGGGTCGGCTCCGTGAGGGGCATCCGGAGCTGATCGTCCCGGGGTGGCACATGAACAAGCGCCACTGGAACACGGTGACGGTCGACGGCGCCCTCCCGGACCGGCTGGTCCGGGAGCTCATCGAGGACTCCTACGACCTGGTGGTCGCGGGGCTGCCGAGGGCCGAGCGGCTCCGGCTCGACCGGCCTTGAGGGCGTCGTGGTCGCCCTAGAGGGTGTCGTGATCGCCCTTGAGGGTGTCGTGGTCCTGGCTTCCACGGGGTTCCGGGCCCCCGGGAATCCCCCTCACCGCCACCCGGCCCCCCAGGTGAGAGCAAGGTTTCGTCCGCGTCACCTGCCGCCACAGCCCGGAAATCCGCTGTCCCTACCGTCTGCAGCGACACCGAGAACTGTGGAGGCGTGATGACTGCCCCGACCACCACCACCGCGCGCAAGGGGGGCCGCTGGATAGAGCAGTGGGACCCGGAGGACGAGAGGTTCTGGAAGGAGGAGGGCGAGCGGATCGCTGCCCGGAACCTGGTCTTCTCCATCCTCTCCGAGCACATCGGGTTCTCGATCTGGAGCCTGTGGTCGGTGATGGTGCTGTTCATGGGGCCGGAGTACGGGGTCGACCCGGCCGGGAAGTTCTTCCTGGTCGCGATGGGCACGCTGGTGGGCGGGGTGCTGCGGGTGCCGTACACCTTCGCCGTCGCGCGGTTCGGCGGGCGCAACTGGACGATCATCAGCGCGGGGATGCTGCTCGTGCCCGCGATCGCCGCCGCCGTGGTGATGGAGCCCGGGACCTCGTACACCACGTTCATGGTGGTCGCGGCGCTCACCGGGGTCGGGGGCGGTAACTTCGCCTCGTCCATGACCAACATCAACTCCTTCTACCCGCTGCGCAGGAAGGGCTGGGCGCTCGGCCTCAACGCGGGCGGCGGCAACATCGGCGTGCCCGTGATCCAGCTGGTCGGCCTGCTGGTGATCGGCACCGCCGGGGCGACCCATCCGCGGCTCGTACTGGCCGTCTACGTCCCGCTGATCGTGGTCGCGGCGGTGCTCTCGGCGCTGTTCATGGACAACCTGGCGCCGGTGCGCAACGACGCCGGGGCGGCCAAGGAGGCGGCGCGGGACGCCCACACCTGGATCATGTCGCTGCTCTACATCGGCACCTTCGGCTCGTTCATCGGCTACAGCTTCGCCTTCGGTCTGGTGCTGCAGAACCAGTTCGACCGCACCCCGCTCCAGGCCGCCTCGCTCACCTTCATCGGCCCGCTGCTCGGCTCGCTCATCCGCCCCGTCGGCGGCCGGCTCGCCGACGCCCACGGAGGCGCGAAGATCACGCTGTGGACCTTCGCGGCCATGGCCGCCGCGACCGTCGTGGTCGTCTACGCCTCCGCGCAGAAGTCGCTGGCCGTCTTCCTCGTCGGCTTCATCGCCCTCTTCGTCCTCAGCGGACTCGGCAACGGCTCCACCTTCAAGATGATCCCCGGCATCTTCCAGGCGAAGGCCGTGGCCCGCGGCCTGACCGGCGAGGAGGCCGCGGCCTACGGGCGGCGGCTGTCGGGCGCGGCGATGGGGCTGATCGGGGCGGTCGGCGCGCTCGGCGGGCTCGGGGTCAACCTCGCCTTCCGGGAGTCGTTCGCGGGCGCCCACTCCGGGACCCCCGCCTTCGTTTCCTTCCTCGCCTTCTACGCGGTGTGCTCCGCGGTCACCTGGGTCGTATACCTCCGTGGCGCCCGCCGCCCGGCCGCGGTGTCCGCCGCGCAGGCGGGTGCGCATGATCCGCGGCCGGAGCGGCAACCCGCCTACGCGGACGTCTGAGCGGACGTCTGAGCGGGCCTCCGAGGGGACGTCTGAGCGGAGGCCCGAGGGGGCCGTCCGAGCGGGCCGCCGAGCGGCCTACAGGCGGGCGTCCCGGCGGTTCGGGGCGTACGGTCGGCCGGGGGCCCGGACGGGGGGCGGGGGGGGCCCCCCCCCCGCCGCCCCCGTAAGCCCGGGGAAACACCGGGAAACCCCCCCCACACCGGGCCGCGACACATATCGCTAA